>JANXVP010000378.1 GCA_025351615.1 Ramlibacter sp.
GCGCCAGGCCCTGGCCATCCATGCCCGCGGCATCGGCGAGGCCGTGGATGGCAACAGGCATCTGCCGGCGAAAGACCAGGCGTTCACGGTATCGGCCGAGCTGCTCCTGATGCAGCACACCTGCCACTGGTTCTGCAAGTCAAAAAATGTGGCCACGGCGCGAATGCTGCTGCGCCACCAGACCTCTTACCAGCAGCTCGTTGCGTCGGTGTCGCCGCAGACGCGCGCCGCCTACTGCGCACTGGTCGGACGGCGTTAGTCCGGCTTTCCAACAGCCTAACGCGGGAGCCAGCACCACGCGGCGCCAAAGTCATACGACATGAAGCTAACGCGGCAGTTCCCCATGCTCGTCGATGCCGGGCAGGCGGCGACCGGCGTGAACCGCCATTGACGGACCGCGGCTGCGTCCATCGTCCTACATGGACAGTCCCGCCCGCGGCACAACATGGATTGCTGGGTGCAAAAGCATTGCGCACCCGCTTCAAGGAGAATGCCGATGAAATTTGCCGTCCTCTGCGCGGCGCTGGTGGTCGCTCCAGCGTTTGCCAATGACCTGGTCGCGTACAACGGAGGCGACTCCGTGCACCTGTCCGACAGTCCTTGCAACAGCGAACAGGTGCTCGGTTACCTGCCGCCGCAACTGCATTCGGACTTCAAGGCCGCATCGGCGATTCTCGCCGGCCAACCCTTCGCTGCCTGCTGGCGGGTGCTGGGTGGCGCGGCTCATGTTCTTTACGAAGACGGCGACCAGGGCCTGATTCCCTTGGCCGATCTCAAACCCGAACTCAATGCCTGAAGCGGGATGGGGCTGCGGTCCGCATCTGCGCGACGGAGTCAGTCCAGCAGGAGCGGCAGTTCGGCCATGTCGGTGAAGATGGAGATCGCACCGGCTCTTCGGAGCGCATCCGGTGCGTCGTGCCCCACCTGCGATGGGCTGTAACCGAACACAGTGGCTCCCGCCGCCACGCCGGCGGCAACCCCGGTGATGGTGTCTTCCACCACCGCGCAGCGGCTCGGGCCGACGTCGAGTGCGGCCGCAGCGGCAAGGTAGACGTCCGGAAAGGGCTTGGACCGCGGCAGGTCGTGACCGCTGAAGATGCGGCCTTCGAAATAACGCATCATCCCGACTTTTTCCAGCTGCAACCTCACCTTGAACAGGTCGGCACCGGACGCGCAGGCAATGCGACCCTGGTAGCGCTGGTGCAATGCTTGCACCGCCGGCTCGGCATTGCGGATCGCGATGAGGTCGCGCTCCAGCGCGATGTTGCGGCGTTCGCGAAAGTGCGCCAGCCACTGCGGCGTGACCGGCTGGCCGGTCTTTGTTTCGATGAGCGCGGCCTCGTCCTTCACCGCCTTGCCGACGAACAGGCGCATGCATTCGGCTTGCGTCAGCTTCCAGCCCTGCTCCTCGAGCATATCGCGCAGCACGCCGTTGGTGATCGGTTCGCTGTCCACCAGCACGCCGTCGCAATCGAACAGCACCGCATCGAACCGGTTCCGCCCCGTCACATCAGCTCGAGCGCGACAGCCGTCGCTTCGCCGCCGCCGATGCACAGCGTCGCCACGCCGCGCTTGCCGCCCCGCGCCTTCAGTGCATGCATCAGCGTGACCATGATGCGGGCGCCCGACGCGCCGATCGGGTGCCCGAGCGCGCAAGCACCGCCGTTGACGTTGACGATGTCGTGACCGATCTTCAGTTCCTCCATCAAGGCCATCGGCACCACGGCGAAGGCCTCGTTGACCTCCCACAAGTCGACATCGCCGACCTTCCAGCCGGACTTGGCCAGCAGCTTGTGGGTGGCGCCGACCGGCGCCGTGGTGAACCAGTTCGGCTCCTGCGCATGCATGGCATGGGCGACGATGCGCGCCAGCGGCCTGACCCCCAGCCGCTTCGCCGTGCTCTCCAGCATCATCACCAGCGCAGCGGCGCCGTCGTTGATGCTTGAACTGCTGGCGGCCGTGATGGTGCCGTCCTTCTTGAACGCCGGCTTCAGCGTCGTGATCTTGTCCAGCTTGACCTTGCCGGGACCTTCGTCGATCGTGACAACACGCTCGCCGCTGCGGTCCTTCACCGTCACTGCAGTGATCTCGGCGGCAAACGCACCCGACTCCGTCGCGGCCTTGGCGCGCTTCACGCTCGCGGTGGCAAAAGCGTCCTGCGCCTCGCGGCTGAAGTTGTATTTGGCGGCGCATTCCTCGCCAAAGGTGCCCATCGAACGGCCCGCTTCGTACGCATCTTCCAGTCCGTCCAGCATCATGTGGTCATAGATCTTGTCGTGGCCCATCCGGTAGCCGCCGCGACCCTTGAGGAGCAGGTAGGGCGCGTTGGTCATGCTTTCCATGCCGCCGGCGACCATCACTTCATGGGTGCCGGCCAGCAGCATGTCGTTGGCGAACATCGCGGCCTTCATGCCCGAGCCGCACATCTTGGACAGCGTCACCGCGCCTGCGCTCTTGGGCAGGCCGCCCTTGAAGGCTGCCTGTCGCGCCGGCGCCTGACCTTGCCCCGCCATCAGGCAGTTGCCGAACAGCACTTCGCCGACGGCGTCGGAGGGAATGCCGGCGCGCTCGACCGCGGCCTTGATGGCAGCGCCGCCCAGGTCGTGCGCAGACAGGCTGGAAAAGTCGCCCTGGAAACTCCCCATGGGGGTGCGGGCGGCGCCGACGATGACGACGGATTCAGGCATGGTGTTCTCCTTCAAAAAATTGATAGATGGTGGCTGCGGCGAACAGCGCAATGAGCATAGCGAAGATCGCGAGCCCCGCGCTCAAGCGGATCCCTTCTGGCGCCGGAAGCGCTTCTCGCGCTCATACGGAAAGACATCGTGCACGTAACCGGCCTGGATCCGCTCCTGGTGCGCCTGCCAGAATCCAGCCTCGAGCAGGTCGGCGTGGTGCTTCATGAACACCTCGCGGATCGCGGCGTTTCCCAGCAGGAAAGGCGCGAAGGTCTCGGGGAACACGTCGCGCGGGCCGACCGTGTACCAAACCTCGCCCGACATCTCGTCTTCCTCGTTGCGTGCCTGCGGCACGGTGCGAAACTTGCAGTCCGTGATGTATTCGATCTCGTCATAGTCGTAGAACACCACCTTGCCGTTGCGGGTGACGCCGAAGTTCTTCCACAGCATGTCGCCCGGAAAGATGTTGGCCGCGACCAGGTCTTTGATCGCATTGCCATACTCGATCACCGCCTGCTCGATCTGCCCGCGCGCATTCAGCGCCGCGCCGCTGGCGTCATCGATGCCGGCGTCGAAAGCCTCCTGCAGATAGATGTTCAGCGGAATCATGCGGCGCTCGATGTAGAGATGCTTGACGATGACCTCCTCGCGGCCATCGCCATCACGATCGCTGATTTCCAGCTGGCTGGGCGCGAACTTGCGAATCTCATCGATCAGCTCCTCCTCGAAACGGTCGCGCGCAAATGCCACTTCGCTGTATTCCAGCGTGTCGGCCATGCGCCCCACCCGATCGTGCTGCTTGACCAGCAGATACTTGCCCTTGATCTTCTCGCGCGTCGTGTCCTTGGGCGCCGGGTAATAGTCCTTGATCAGCTTGAAGACGTAGGGGAAGGACGGCAGGTCGAACACCAGCATCACCATGCCCTTGATGCCGGGCGCGATCCGGAACTTGTCGCTCGAGTGCCGAAGGTGGTAGAGAAAGTCGCGGTAGAACAGCGTTTTGCCCTGCTTGGCCAGCCCCAGCGCGTTGTAGATCTCGTTGCGCGGCTTGCGCGGCATCAGCGAGCGCAGGAACTGGACGTAGGCGCTCGGCACGCCCATATCGACCATGAAGTACGCCCGCGCGAAACTGAACAGCCCCTGCAAGTCGTCTTCGCCGAACAGGAATGCGTCGATCACCAGCTTGCCGGCCTTGTTGTGCAGGATCGGCAATGCGAACGGGACTTCGTTGAAACCGTTGATGATCTTGCCGACGGCGTAGGCGCCCTTGTTGCGGAAGAACAGGCTGGACAGCACCTGGACCTGGAAATTGGCGCGTAGTTTGACCTGGGCCAGCCGCGCGCTCATTGCGTCCAGCACGAAGCCGGCGTCGCGCTGCAGGTCGTCGAACGGGCGCTGCAGCTGGAAGTTGTCGACCATCCGCACGATCGTCTCGAGCAAGGTGTCGGGGCTCGGGTAATAAGCGCGGTAGGTCGGCGCCGCCCCTGGCTCGTCGTTCTCGATGTATTCGGTGCTGACCGCGGGCCGCACGAAAATGAAATCGTTGTGGAAGTGGGTGCGGTGCAGGATCTTGGTCGTCACGGAATTGAAGAAGGTTTCAGCCAGCTCAGGCTGCTGGTGATCGACCAGCAGGCCGATGTAGTGCAGCTTGACCTGGTGCCAGACGTCCATCGGCTGCTCGCCCGCCTTGAATTCATTTTCCAACCGGGCCGTCGCTTCCTTCACCCGCAGGTCGTAGAACTCGATGCGTTCCCGCTGGGCCCGTTGCTGGCCGTGCCAGTCGGCGGTTTCGAAGCGGTGCTTGGCCCCCCCCGACTCGCTGCGGAACAGCCGGTAATGGCGGTTAAAACCATCCATCATCGCATTAGCGATGTCATAGGCCAGGGGCGAATCCAGGCGCTGCGGGAACGTGGCCAAACGAGGTCCTAGCTCACGATGCTTTTGGGGGCGCGAACGCGGTGAGGGTGGAGTCTGTCACTTGCGGGCCGCCCAGACGCCGTCGACCGCGTCGCGATACAGGTGCTCCATCGCATCGGGGTTCGCCACCGTCATGTTGAGGTCCTTCAGCAATCCGTCGTGGACGCCGAAGGCCCAGCCGTGGATGCTGACCTTCTGGCCGGCCGCCCAGGCGTCGACCATCACCGTGCTGACGCACACATTGACCACCTGCTCGATCACGTTGAGGTCCACCAGGACGTCGGCGCGCTTTTCCGGCGCGATGCTTTCCAGCAGGCTGCGATGCCGGTCGCGCACGTCCTGGATGTGGCGGATCCAGTTGTCCGCCAGGCCGATGCGCTTGCCGTGCAGCGCGGCCAGCACGCCGCCACAGCCGTAGTGGCCAACCACCATGATGTGCTCGACCCGCAGCATCTCGACGGCGAACTGGATGGCCGACAGCGCGTTCAGGTCCGAGTGCACGACAATGTTGGCGACGTTGCGGTGGACGAACACCTCGCCGGGGTCCAGCCCGGTGATCTGGTTGGCTGGCACCCGGCTGTCGGAGCAGCCGATCCACATGTAGCGTGGCGATTGCTGCTCGACCAGGCCGGTGAAGAACCCGGGCCGGTCGCGGTTCATCTGGTCGGCCCACTCCCGGTTGTGCTTGAACAGGTCGGAGATGTTGGCGGTGGTCATGGGGAGATTGTCATCCGGCTTCGGCCAGCAGGCGGGTAGGCATGAAAACGAGCGCGCCGGCAGCGTCCACCTCGACGGCCGCCAGGCCGGGCCGGTCGGTGACGGCTTCGACGCAACGGCCGTCCTCGAAGCGGAGCATCGCGCCGTCGGGTGCGCCGAACGCCGGTCGCCGCGGCGCGCTGATGAGGATCGGCTGGCGCCAGGCCTCGCCATCGAGGTGCGGGCAGAAAGTGGCGTCGATCCAGCCGAGGCCAGCGCGGATGCCGCCGCCGGGGACGCTATCCGTCACGTAGTCGGCGAACCAGCAGTTGGCGCCAGCGCTGATGCCGGCCAGCGTGGTCCCCCCGTTCCATGCTTCCCGCAGTGCCGTGTCGAAACCGAATTCGCGCCAGACGGCCACCATGCCGACCGTGTTTCCGCCGCCGACGTAGACCAGATCGGCGTCGCGCACGGCCTGCGCGTAGTCGCGCTTCATATCGTAGGGGAAGAAAACGAGCGTGTCTGGGTGGCAGCCCAGACTGGTGAACAGGCGCATGAAGCGCAATTGCGCCCGTTCACTGTCGCCGCTGGCGGTGCCGAGGTACAGCACGCGCGGCCGCCCTGGGCGCCGCCGAAGCAGCGAGAGGACGTAGCGCTCCTGCAGCCCGCGCGTGTCCTCCATCAGGAAGCCGCCACCGCCGATCGCGACTATGGCCGCGCTCATGCGGTGTCCCGCCGGTAGCGGGCGTAAACAATGCGGTCTATCACGCGACCGTCCTTGATCGCACTTTGCGGCATGCGGGCCTCGAGCTGGTAGCCGCAGGAACGGGCCACGCCCTGCGACCCTTCGTTCCAGGCGAAGATGGGTGCGTAGATGCGGGTGATTTCAGCGCTGTGCGCAAATGTCCAGTCGGTCGCGAGCGCCAGGGCTTCCGACGTGATGCCGCGGCGCCAGAAGGTTTGGCCGATCCAGTAGCCGACTTCCGCGTTGCAGCGCAGCCAGCCGCTGTCGTTGCGAAAGCCGATGCACCCGACGACTTCTTCCTGTACGGTGATGCCCCAAACAGCCTCGCCCATGCCGCGCCAGGCGCCGGCGCACCACGCCTGCGCGTCCGCCAGTGTGTAGGGCCGCGGAAAGCCCTCGAACAGATTGCGCCAGACCGCTTCATCGTCGGCATTGCGCTGAAGCGCCGGCGCGTCGCGCGGGCGAAGCGCACGCAGCACGCAGCACGCATCGGCTGCCGGCAAGGGTGGGCGGGATGGCATCGGTCGTCATCGCTTGGTTCTGTCTCTGGCCGTCATCCCGGACCAGATGCCACTGGCCTCACATCGTCTCCGCGAACAGCTCACGGCCGATCAGCATGCGGCGGACTTCGCTGGTGCCGGCGCCGATTTCGTACAGCTTGGCATCGCGCCACAGCCGGCCCAGCGGATAGTCGTTGATGTAGCCGTTGCCGCCGAAGATCTGGATGCCTTCGCCCGCCATCCAGGTCGCCTTTTCGGCGCACCAGAGGATCACCGAGGCGCAGTCCTTGCGGACCTGCCGCACATGATCGCTGCCCAGCAGGTCCAGGTTCTTCCCGACGGTGTAGCAGAAGGCCCGGCCGGCCTGCAACACCGTGTACATGTCGGCCAGCTTGCCCTGGATCAGCTGGAACTCGCCGATGCTCTGGCCGAACTGCTTGCGATCGTGGACATACGGCACCACGTTGTCCATCACCGCCTGCATGATGCCGATCGGCCCGGCCGCCAGCACCGCACGTTCGTAGTCCAGTCCACTCATGAGGACCTTGGCGCCGCCGTTCAGCGTGCCGAGCACGTTGCCGGCGGGGACTTCGACGTTGTCGAACACCAGCTCGCCCGTATGCGACCCGCGCATGCCCAGCTTGTCGAGCTTTTGCGCCACCGAGAAACCCTGCATGTCCTTTTCGACGATGAAGGCCGTGACGCCGCGCGCACCGAGTTCAGGCTCGGTCTTGGCATAGACCACCAGCGTGTCCGCGTCCGGGCCGTTGGTGATCCACATCTTGCTGCCATTGAGAAGGTAGTAGCCGCCCTTGTCCTGGGCCTTGAGCTTCATGCCGATCACGTCGCTGCCGGCGCCGGCCTCGCTCATCGCCAGCGCGCCGACGTGCTCGCCCGAAATCAGTTTGGGCAGGTAGTTGCGCCGCTGCGCATCGCTGCCGTTGCGCTTGATCTGGTTAACGCACAGGTTGCTGTGGGCGCCGTAGGACAAGCCGACCGATGCCGACGCGCGGGAGATTTCTTCCATGGCGATCATGTGCGCCAGGTAGCCCATCCCGGCGCCGCCGTATTCCTCAGGCACGGTGATGCCCAGCACGCCGAGTGCACCCATCTTGCGCCACAGGTCCATCGGGAAGCGGTCGTCGGCGTCGAGCTGGGCGGCGCGTGGTGCGATCTCGGCCTGCGCGAATTCATGGACCGCATCACGCAGCGCGTCGACGTCTTCGCCAAGCTGGAAGTTGAGGCCGGGAAGGTTCATGGGTCGCCTTCTTGAAATGGTCGAGTGGACGTCCGTGACGGATTGACGTTGACGTCAACGTCAACTACTTGCCAATTATGCCTGCCGGGCCTTGTCGGTCTTTGCCAGCAAGGCGCGGGCTTCCCGCTCATGGGCCCGGACTTCCTCGAGGTTGGCCTGCATGTCGTCCATCTGCTCTTCCAGCTGCTTGCGGTGCTGCCCCAGGATGGCGAGGAATTTCTTCAGCTGCGGGCCGGTGTCGCGCGGGCTGTCGTACATGTCGATCAGCTCCCGGGCCTCGGCCAGCGACAGCCCCAGCCGCTTGGCCCGCAGGGTGAGCTTGAGTCGGGTGCGGTCGCGGGCACTGTAAACGCGGCTGCGGCCCGCCGCGCCGGACCGCTCGGGGCGCAGCAGGCCCATATCCTCATAGAAGCGCATCGCCCGGGTGGTGAGGTCAAACTCCTTCGCCAGGTCGCTGATGGTGTAAGTGGTGGTGGCCATGAAAGGGAGAGGACGGACAGCCCCGCAACCGGGGCGGCGGCAGCCGGCATACAGGCGCCGACAATGACCGATTACATCTGACGTTAACGTCAACGTCAACGTCAACGTCAATCATTTGCCGTGCCCGCAATGGTTCCCCTGTGCGCGGGCGATTCAGGGAACTCATCCGGCAGCGACCTGCTTCATCAAAAATTCGCGGAACTTGACGAATGAATCGCCCGCAGCGACCTTCTCGTCATATACGAGGTAATACGCGCCTTCGCACCTGATCGATAAATCAAAGGGGCTAACCAGCAACCCCTGCTGCAACTGCTCGCGCACCAGTGGCAGCCGGCCAAGCGCGATGCCTTGGAGATTGATGGCCGCCTCGATCAGGGTGTTGCTGTCGTTGATGATGGTCCCGCGCAAACCCGGAGCGGGCGAAACGTCGGCAGCCCGGAACCAAGCCGACCAGTCTTCGTAATTGTCCTCATGCAGCAGCGTGTAGTGCAGCAAATCCTCGGCTCGCCGAACCGGCAGGTCGGGGCGCACGTAACCCGGCGCGCAGACTGGCAGCAGTTGACACTCGAACAGAACTTCCGACCGCAGCGGCGCCCAGTTTCCGCTGCCCCATTTGACAGCCAGGTCAACCCGCCTGACATCGTATTGCTCGTGGGGCAACGCATGGTAAATCCGCAGATCGATCTCGGGATATTCGGCCCAGAACGAGTGCAGGCGCCGGGCGAGCCACCTCGAACCAAAAGACGGTGTGACCTGCACCGTCAGGATCGACTTGTTCTCGCCCTCGGCCCGAACCTCCCGCAACACGCTGTCGATGTCACCGAAAGCGCGGGAGATCGTTGCGAACACGCGGGTTCCTGCATCAGTCAGCACCACGCGCCGGTGCGCACGCTCGAACAGCCGGACACCCAGCGCCTCTTCCACCTGCCGCACCTGATGACTCACGGCCGCCTGGGTCACGCACAGCTCCTGCGCGGCCAGGGTGAAACTGCACTTTCTGGCAGTCGCCTCAAAAGCGCGCAAGGCGTTCAGGTTCGTCATCGGATGCGTCACAACGAAATCAGTCTATTAGATAAGCTCATCCTGCCCACAAAAAGAAATCATTTGTTCTGAAGCGGCCTTGTCAGGACACTTTGAGCACGTTCCGCACCGTGCGGATCGCCCCAAGGATGTTCATCGCGCATGACGACCCCGCCTTCCGTCTACCCCTATATACCGAACTCGGTTCCTGCCGTTAAGGCGCAGATGCTTGCGTCGATCGGCGCAGCCTCGATCGATGAACTCTACGCCGACATTCCCGCGCAGCTGAGGATGCAACGCCCCTTGAATCTGCCTGCCCCGTTTGTCTCGGAGCACGGCCTCAAGCGACACGTCCAGAGCTTGCTGGCCAGGAACCGGCCATGCGGCGATGCGTTGAGCTTTCTCGGCGGCGGCTGCTATCAACACCATGTCCCCGCGGTTTGCGACGAAATCAACGGACGTAGCGAGTACCTGACCGCATACGCGGGCGAACCTTACGACGATGCGGGCCGGTTCCAGGCGCTGTTCGAGTACGCGAGCATGATGGGCGAGTTGCTCGAGATGGAGGTGGTCAGCATCCCGACCTTCGACGGGCACCAGGCCGCGGCGACGGCCGTGCGCATGGCCGGGCGCCACACGCGGCGCCGGGTGGTGCTGGTCGCCGAGCATGTCAATCCCGAGAAATGGTCGGTGATGACCAACTACGGCCGCAGCGACCTCGAGTTTCGCCGGGTTCGTTGCGACGCGCAGACCGGGACACTGGATCTGGGCGAGCTTGCCCGGCTGCTGGACGCCAGCGTCGCCTGCCTGTTCCTGGACAACCCCTCGTATCTGGGCGTGGTTCTGGACGGCGCTGCGATCGCAGCCGCCGTCCACGCACACGGCGCCATGCTGGTCGTCGGTGTCGATCCGAGTTGCCTCGGCCTGGTCGCTCCACCGGCGTCCTATGGCGCCGACATCGCCTGCGGCGACATCCAGTCGCTTGGCATGCACATGAGTTTTGGCGGTGGTCACGGTGGCTTCATCGCCAGCCGCGACGACGAAGCCCTGGTCATGCAGTACCCGTCGCGGCTGTTCGGGATTGCCCCGACCAAGGTGCCTGGAGAATACGGATTCGGCGACGTCGCCTACAGCCGCACCTCGTTCGACAAACGGGAGAACGGCAATGAATTTGTCGGCACCGCGGCCGCTTTGTGGGGAATCACCGCTGGCGTGTACCTGGCTCTGATGGGGCCCCACGGGATGCGCGACCTGGCCCACGCCATCGTATGCCGCAATGCCTACGCCAAACAACGCCTCGCCGCTGTGCGGGGGGTGCGGATACCGCATGCCTCGCAGTTTCACTTCAAGGAGTTCGTCGTGAATTTCGATGCCTGCGGGAAGTCCGTCCACACCATCAACCGGGCTCTGCTGGATCACGGAATTTATGGCGGTCACGACCTCAGCTGGGACTTTCCCGGGCTGGGTCAAAGTGCCTTGTACAGCTTCACCGAAATTCACAGCCAGCAGGATGTCGACGTCCTGTGCGAGGCGTTGGCCCAGGTGCTTGCCCAATGACCGCTTCCATCCAGGACATTTCCGCGCACCGGTTTACCAACGGCCGTGCCAACCTGCGGCGCTACCACCAGGCGCGTTGGGACGAACCCGTCATCTTTGAACTGTCGCAAGCCGGCGAGCGGGGCGTGCTGGTTCCGGAACTGGAGCAGCGCGTGGCCTCGGACACCGTGGGCGTGCTGGAAAGCCTGCCGGCCGGCATGTTGCGTGCGGCGCCTCCCTCGTTGCCGGAGATGTCCCAAAACCGGGTGTTGCGCCACTACCTGCGTCTGTCCCAGCAGACCCTGGGCGCCGATCTGAACGTCGACGTCGGGCAGGGAACCTGCACCATGAAGTACAACCCGAAGGTCAACGAACAGCTGGCACGCGATCCGCGCATGTCGGAGCTGCATCCGCTGCAGGACGCCGATACGGTGCAAGGCCTGCTGCACATTTTCCATCAGGTTCACGCGATCATGATGGAAGTCTCGGGGATGGACGCGGTGTCGCTGCAACCGCGCAGCGGATCGCAGGCGATCTATGGCAATTTTGCCGTGCTGAGGGCCTTCCAGGAAGCCGCGGGAACCTACGGACAGCGCGATGAGGTCATCACGACGATTTTTTCCCACCCGTCGGATGCGGCCTGCGCGAAGCTCCTCGGCTACAAGGTCATCACGCTCTATCCGGACGCCGATGGGTATCCCGATCTGGAAGCGTTGCGTGCTGCCGTGTCCGAACGCACGGCGGCCCTGATCATCACCAATCCGGAAGACACAGGCATCTTCAATTCGAAGATCTGCCAGTTCACCGAGCTGGTCCGGGCCGCCGGCGGACTGAACATCTACGACCAGGCCAATGCCAACGGCCTGCTGGGGATCACCCGGGCCCGCGAGGCCGGCTTCGACATGTGCCATTTCAACCTGCACAAGACCTTTGCCACGCCGCATGCATGTGGCGGACCCGCCGTCGGTGCCATGTGCGTCACGAAAGAACTGGAGCGCTTCCTGCCGTCACCCAAGGTGGTCCTGCGCGAGGGACGCTATTCGATCGAGGATGCGGGACCGGACTCGATTGGCAAGGTCTCGGCATTCATGGGCACTGCCAGCATCGTCTTGCGCGCTTACGCCTGGACCATGAACCTGGGCGCCGCGGGCCTGCGCGAAGTGGCTGAAATCGCGGTCCTCAACAACAACTACGTGATGCACGAGCTGCTCAAGATCCCGGGGCTGAGCGCACCGTATGCGCCCGGGAAACGGCGCATCGAGCAGGTCCGGTACAGCTGGCAAAAACTGAGTTCGGACACCGGCATCCACGCCGAGCAGATCGGCATTCGGGCCGCCGATTTCGCAGTGCATTACTGGACCAGCCACCACCCCTTTGTCGTCCCCGAGCCGGCAACCGTCGAGCCCACCGAGTCCTACTCGCGGGCCGACCTCGATGAGTTCGTGGACATCATGCGGCAAGTCGCTCACGAGGCCTACACCGACCCCGAAAAAGTCCGCTCCGCCCCGCACAATTGTCCGGTGCACCAGATCGATGGCACCGCTCTCGATGACCCTGCCCGCTGGGCCATCACCTGGCGCGGCTACCAACGAAAATTGCGCGAGCAGCGCAGTCACGACGGCGCATGAGCTACCGGATCGGCCTGATCGTTAACGCCTTGGCGGGTCTGGGTGGGTCCACCGCCCTGCGCGGCAGCGATGGTGTGACGGAACAGGCGCTGGCATTGGGTGCCGTGCCCCAGGCCCCCGACCGTGCCGGCGAAGCGTTGCGGGCGATGCGTGCGTCGGGTCTGGATGCAACGATCATCACCGGGTCCGGCTCGATCGGGGCGGACGTGGCTCGCTCCTGCGGATTCCAGGTGGAAGTTGTCTTCCGGAGCTCGGAGCCTGGGTCCGCCGATGACACGGCCGCGTTGTCCCGCCGGCTTGCGCTGATGCAGGTCGACCTGCTCCTGTTCGCCGGGGGAGATGGCACCGCCCGCGACGTGGCCGAATGTGTGGGCGATTCATTTCCGGTGCTCGGGATCCCCGCGGGGGTCAAGATGTATTC
>JANXVP010000388.1 GCA_025351615.1 Ramlibacter sp.
GCCCTGAGCCAATGCGGTGCCCATCAGGGCAACGACGGCAGCGCCTGCCAGCAGGCTCTTGAATTGTATGGATGCGGTCATTTAGCGGACTCCTGGGTTGATATGGATTCGATCGTGGCCAGCATGCGCCAGCTGGATCAACCATAGAGAGCTACGTGCAAGGAAACGTCAGTTCACACCGACCGATGCTGTCAGACAACGCCGCCGCAAGTTTCTCAGCGCTGCGCGAGGTGTGTGACGGCGGGTGGCACGTCGTACGAGCCGAACACCTCCGCGGGGCTGCGCGTTTCCGGCAGCACATAGATCACCGCACCGTACTTGTTCACCGTGGGGCTGAGGACACCCTCGTAAAAAGCCGGCGGCAGGTTGATGCACCCGAACGAGATCCGGTTGTCGTCAGGTGTTGGCGACGCCAGCCGCTCCAGGCGACGTTCGGACTTGACGACAGGCCGGACACGGTGCATGGACACGGCCAGGTCGTAGCTGACCCACACGACGTCCTCCCCGGTGAGGTTGGCTCCCGGCTCGGCGATGAAGCGACCGGCCGGCGTGGTCTTTTCTTCGGGACGCACCTGCGACAGCGGCTTGTCGCCGATGCCCGGGACGCTGTCGTCCCCGATTGCCGCGCCCAAGAGGGCGGGCGCGTCCGAGACCACCTGGCCGTCGGGATTGAAGACCCACACGCGGGCATCTTTCTTGTCGACGATCACGAAAGCCATTTTCTGGTGGTCACCGGTGTAGACACTCCAGTTGGCAACCTGGCGGACCGCATCCGTGGGCTTGTGCGCGCCGAAAACCGCCAGCTGCAACCCCGCATTGGACAACCCTGCCGGTGGGGAAGTGGCAAGTGCGATGACCTGAGGTGAGGAAACGGGGAACGTTGTTGCAACCGGCCGCTTCCAGTAATACATGGCCGGCAGCGAAACCACGAGCGCCGCCGCGCCGACAAGAATTCCAGTGCACAGGGCGGACCAGAAATCGTCCCGGTCGCTGCCTGGCTGCGCTTGCTGTTTTTGATGAGTCATCGGTGTTGAAACGGGAAGTGACGACCGACAGTCCTGAAGGCTCTCGTGCGGAAGCCAGCTCACGCCGGACCACCACCGGCCAGTGAGGTTTCGAGGGTCTCCTGGCCCCAGCAAGCGATCTGCAATGCAGGATTAGCACACTCCCAGCCCAGCGCCACATCGTCAGACTCGCTCGAGTTGCCCGCACCGGAGGGCAGGACGGGCGAGGCAATGGAGGCGCCGTCCGGTGACGAGTGGAATGAGTTGAACATGGCGGCCCCCGGTAGAAAGATCAGATGAGAACCTTGATTTTCGAAAGGCTGAGCAATTGCGCGTATCCGCGAAGCACCCGTCATGCGGTAGGAGGCAACCTACGAAAGGTCCAACCGCTACTTTTGGGCAGCCTCGGTCTTGAACACCCCGCGGATATTGAGCGCGGCAAGCGCAAGCTGCAAAGCGATGAGCGCGAACGCACCATCGTGCAGGCCCCAGAGAATCCATAGCCCGTTGCTGGCCAGGAATACCCAGAAGGCGGCGCTGCGCCGCGCTTCGCGATCCGAGCCCACCAGCCAGGCGGCGAGAACAGTCGCCAGCATCGCCGGCCACTGCATCCAGTCAAACCAATCCGCAGAGAAGTTCATGCAGCAGAGAATGGACTCAGGCACGGCACGGCGGCGCCAGTGGCCCCCGCCGCCACGCGTAGGACCGGGCGCCAGCGGCTAGCACGCGGTGAGCCGCCACAAGCCGGTCAGTTCTTTCGAACGCGCAGCGTGCAGGGGATCCTCGGGATCGCTGGCTTTTGGATGGCTGGGCCGAACCTCGGTGTGCGCAAGCACCTTCAGGCCGGCGTTGGCAATCCACGCGGTCAGCTCCTCGCGGGTGCGCAAGCCCAGGTGTTCCGCAAGATCGGACAGGATCAGCCAGCCCTCCCCGCCAGGGGCCAGATGGCCTGCCAGGCCGGCGAGAAAGCCTTGCAACATGCGGCTGCCCTCGTCATACACCGCGTGTTCGATCGGCGAGCTCGGACGCCCCGGCACCCAGGGGGGATTGCAGACGATCAATGGCGCCTGCCCCTGCGGAAACAAATCGGCCCGAACCACCTCGACGCGGTCAGCCAGGCCCAGGCGGCTGACATTGTCTCGCGCGCAAGCCAGTGCGCGCGGATCCTGATCGGTCGCAATGACATGCTGCACGCCGCGGCCTGCCAGCACTGCGGCCAGCACTCCCGTGCCTGTGCCGATGTCGAAGGCCAGCGACGTGGCCGGCAACGGCGCGCGCGCGACCAGCTCGATGTACTCGCCCCGCACCGGCGAAAAAACACCGTAGTGCGCGTGGATGCGATTGTTCGGCGGGGATCCCAGCGCGGCGATCGCTACGCCCTTCTTGCGCCATTCGTGCGCGCCGACCAGACCCAGCAGTTCACGCAGCGATGCAACCCAGGACTGGCCGTCCGCGGGGCCCCAGGCTTCGGTACAGGCAGCACGAAGATCGGGCGCGCGCCTCAGACCAATGCCATAGCTGCCGTCAAGCTCCACCAGCAGCATCGACAGGATGCGTGCCCTCTGGCCCTGCTTCATGCGATGCCGGTGGAAGGCGTCGGCCGGCAACACAGGGGCTGGCTTGCCGGCTAGCCGCGGCTTGCGATCGGCCCGGCGCGCCAGCGCCTGCAGCAACTGGCGTGCATTCTGGAAATCGCCGCGCCAGAGCATGCCCGTGCCGTCGCCGGCCAACCTGTAGGCGGCATCGGCCGTCAGCGTGTCCTGCGCGAGCTGGACCCGCCGCGGCGGGAGATTGCCGCCTTCGGAGCGCCAGCGCGCGCTGCGCGCCTGGCCCTGCTCGACCCATTCGACGACCGTAGCGCCAGTCACGCCGTTGCGGCCTTGCCGCGCACCAGGCGACGGCCCAGCGTCACTGCAGCCAGCACGGTGGCCCCCGCGACTGCTCCGGCCACCGCATTCCAGAGGGCCCCGGTCAACCAGTGCCCAGCGCCGCCGGACAGGCTTTCGATCGCCTGCCCAAGCGGCGCGAAGCCGTGCACCAGGATCCCGCCACCGACCAGGAACATCGCGGCCGTTCCCGCGATCGACAGTGCCTTCATCAGCCAGGGCGCCGCCCTGAGAATGCCCTCGCCCACAGCCTTCGCAGCGCCCGCCTTGCGGCTCAGGTACAGCCCCAGGTCATCCAGCTTCACGATACCCGCGACGATGCCGTAGACACCGACCGTCATCACCAGGGCAATGGCCGTCATGACCGTGAGCCGCGTCAGGAAATCGCTGCCGGCGACGGTGCCCAGCGTGATGGCGATGATCTCGGCCGAGAGGATGAAGTCGGTGCGCACCGCGCCCTTGATCTTGTCCTTCTCGATCGCGCACAGGTCCACGTCCGGATCCGCCAGCGCCTGCGTCAGCGCGCGGTGCCCGGCGGCATCTTCGGCCCGGCTGTGCAACAGGCGGTGCGCGACCTTCTCGAATCCCTCGTAGCAGAGGTAAGCACCGCCGACCATGAGCAGCGGCGTCACCGCCCAGGGCGCAAGCGCGCTGATCGCCAGCGCGGAGGGCACCAGGATCGCCTTGTTGACGAAGGATCCCTTGGCCACCGCCCAAACCACGGGCAGTTCGCGCTCGGCCTTCACGCCCGCGACCTGCTGCGCGTTGAGCGCCAGGTCGTCGCCCAGGACGCCGGCAGTCTTCTGGGCCGCGACCTTGGTCAGCACGCCGACATCGTCCAGCAAGGTGGCGATGTCGTCGAGCAGTGCGATCAGACTGGAGGCCATGGCATAGGCTCAGTCGAGCTTGCGCTTGAACCGGGCTTCTTCCAGCTTCACACCGGCCATGACGGCGGTCTTGGCCGTGTTGTTCTCGCGCTTGAAACCGGCCAGCTCGAAAAAGCGGATGGCGCGTGCGTTGCAAAGGGGGAGCCACAACGTGACCTCGGTGCAGCCCTCCTCCACCAGGCCTTCGCGCGTGGCATCCCACAGCGCCAGTCCGGCGCCATGGTTCCAGTGCGACGGCAGCACGTACAGCGCCCAGATCTCGCCGGTGGTCGGGCGCGATTTCGGGTCGCGTGAGCGGTCGAAGCCGGTGAAGCCAACCAGTGCGCCCTCGTCATCACGGGCGACATGCACCTGCGGCTCGCTGAATTCGATCGCGTCGCGCCAGAATGCGCGCCGCTTTTCCATCGGCAGGCTATCGTGCTGGTTGGGGACAAGGCCTTCATAGGCGGCGCTGGAAGAGGCGGCGTGGACGGAAGCGATGGCGTCGGCATCGCTGTCCACCGCAGGTCGGACCTGGTAGCTGGGCATTGGACTTGGGGCTGGTGGTGAGGCGCTGATTATGATGGCCCATGACCGATCACGGGCCGCTCTCGCCAGTCTTCCAGGCGCGCATCGATCCGGCCGGACAGGCATTCGCGGCGCCGGCCGCGCGGACGCTGCTGCTGGCCGCGTCTGACGCCGGTGTCGAGGTCCCCAGCGCGTGCCGCAACGGGACCTGCCGCACGTGCATCTGCCGCTTGCTCCAGGGCGAAGTCGCTTACCGCATCGAATGGCCCGGTCTGCTGGCCGAGGAAAAAGCGCAAGGCTTGATCCTCCCCTGCGTGGCCTATCCGCGATCGGACGTCGTTCTGCAATGGACGGCGTCCTGACTGCGCTGCGGAAATGGCATAGTCCAGAGCATCGTGAAACGACTCTTCATGGTTTCGATGCTGGCAGTTACAGCCAGCGCCTATGCCGCCGCATCGGTATTTGAAGACAGCATGGCCCAGCGGACAATTGCCTGCAGCGCCTGCCACGGCAAGGAGGGCCGGGCCGGGCCGGACGGCTATTACCCGCGCATCGCAGGCAAGCCCGCAGGCTACCTGTACAACCAGCTCCTCAATTTCCGCGATGGCCGCCGCCACTACGGGCCGATGACCCGGCTGATGGACCCATTGTCGGACGCCTATCTGCTGGAGATCGCGCAGTATTTCGCGGCGCTGGACCTGCCGTATGCCCTTCCCCGCCCGACCACTGCAGCGCCTGCGCTGTTGCAGCAGGGCCGGTCGCTGGCACTGCAAGGCGATCCACAACGGAAAATTCCGGCGTGCGCCGGCTGCCATGGCGAGATGTTGACTGGGGTGCAGCCCAACACACCCGGCCTGACCGGCTTGTCGCGCGATTACCTGTCCAGCGAGCTGGGCGCCTGGCGGACCGGACAGCGTCGCGCCCATTCGCCTGACTGCATGGCGGACATCGCCAGGCGGCTGACGCTCGAGGACATCTCGGCCGTCGCCGCATGGCTGTCGATCCAGGTACCGGCCGCCGGAAGCAGGCCAGCCGCCGCCTTGCCGCGTCCCGCCGAAATCGCCTGCGGCAGCGCGAGCCGGCCCGCCGGAAGGCAAACGCCATGAAGCGGCTCCTGGCCGCCATCGCGCTCGGCGCACTGGCTCTGGTCGCGCTGGTGTGGATGCTGAACCTGCGCGGTGAAGACAGCTTGCGGGACTTGCCCGGAGAAGCCGCTCCCACAGTCGAGCAAGCGGACCGCGGAGCCTATCTCGCGCGGGTGGGCAATTGCATGACCTGCCATACCGATCGCGGCGGCGCAGCCTACGCGGGTGGCCGCGCCATCGAGACGCCCTTCGGGACCGTGTATTCGAGCAACCTCACGCCCGATGTCCAGACAGGCATCGGCGGCTGGTCGTCCGACCAATTCTGGCGAGCGATTCACAGCGGCCGCTCCCGCGACGGCCGCCTGCTGTACCCCGCTTTCCCCTATCCCAACTACACCATGGTGAGGCGCGACGATTCCGACGCGATTTTCGCTTTCCTTCGCAGCCAGGCCGCGGTGCGACAGCCGAACAAGCTGCATGGGCTGCGTTGGCCCTTCAACACCCAGGCTGCGCTCGCGGTGTGGCGGGCCCTGTACTTCACGCCAGGGCCGTATGCACCGGATCCGGCCCGATCCGCGCAATGGAACCGCGGTGCCTATCTGGTCAATGGCCTGGGCCACTGTTCAGCCTGCCACACGCGGCGCAACGCGCTCGGTGCCAGCGCCGACATGCTGGACCTGTCGGGGGGCCTGATTCCGATGCAGAACTGGTACGCCCCGGCCCTGAACTCGTCGGCGGAGGCGGGCGTTTCCGAGTGGCCGGTCGAGCACGTGGTGCGGATGCTGCAAACCGGCATCGCGCCGCGCGGCGGCGTCCTGGGTCCGATGGCGGAGGTGGTGTTGAGCAGCACCCAGTACTGGAGTGAACCTGACCTGCGCGCGATGGCTGTCTTTCTCCAGGCCTTGCCGCAGACTGCCCGGCCGCCGCCGAAGGACGCGGGCGCCGCGATGCCCAGCGTCGCCGAGCGTGGCGCGAGCATTTACGAGCACCAATGTTCGCAATGCCATGGCGACCAGGGACAAGGCGTGTCCGGCGCCTATCCGGCGCTGGCGGGGAACCGCGCCGTGCTGATGCACGAGACCGCGAACCTGGTGCAGATCGTCCTGAACGGCGGCTTCGCGCCGGCCACCGCGGGCAATCCCCGGCCCTTCGGCATGCCGCCCTATGTGCTGATCCTGACCGATGCCGATGTCGCCGCGGTGCTGACCCACCTGCGCACCTCCTGGGGCAATCGGGCGCCGCTGGTGAGCGAATTCGAGGTCAGCCGGCAGCGCTCCAGCGGCACCCAGTAGCGGCGCACCGGCCAAGGCAAAATCGGGCCATGGCTCTGCGTCCCGTTGTCCTGCCGCCGGATGTGCCCGGCACCCTCTGGCTGTCGTCGATGCCGGGCCGGTTCAGCCCGTGGCCGGAGTTCGAGATCGAGGCGCAGCGCTCGGGCCTGACGCTGGTGGTGTGCCTGACACCGCGCCATGAAATCGCAGAACTGTCCCCCGCTTATCACGCCGCGGTGGTGCAGGGCACGGTGCCGTTCCGCTGGCTGAACCTGCCGATGCCCAACTTCGGCCTGCCCGACGACCCGCCGACCTTTCGCCGCGACATTGGCCGGATCGCCGACGCACTGCGCCGGGGCGATGCGGTCATGCTGCATTGCGCCGCCGGGCTGGGGCGCACCGGCACTGCTGCCGCCTGCGTGCTCAAGGCACTAGGCGCCACGCAGTTGGACGCCCTGGACCGCGTCCGCGAAGCCGGATCGAATCCGCAGAACGCGAAGCAATCGGGACTGGTCGACTGGTTCTAGGGCACGACCGAGGGCCTTCGGTTCGCCCATGGCACCTCCTTGTCGAAGGTTCAATCCTGCGCGGGCGGGCCCACGCGCGCAATGGCCTGGGAGTTCGTGGCCGACAGCGCGTGCGCAGTCACGAGATGTGGAGCGATCTCGGCCAGCGGCAGCAGGACAAAGGCCCGGTCCGCCATCCGCGGATGCGGTAGCGTCAGCCGGGCACTGGCCATCGATGCCGAGCCGAACAGCAGCAGGTCCAGGTCCAGTGTGCGAGGCGCATGACGATAGGGACGGGTGCGCCCGGCGCCCCGCTCCATCTGCTGGAGTTGCAGCAACAGCTCGAGCGCATTCAGCCCGGTGCGCAGTTCGATGACCGCATTGACGTAGTCGGGGCCGGCTGCATCGACTGGCGCGCTTCGGTACAGGGAGGAACGCGCCGTCACGGCGGTCAGGGGCACGCGGGCGATGCCGTCGATCGCGCCAATGACGGCCTGCGCGGCGTCGCCAAGATTCGCGCCAAGGCCGACGTAGGCGACGACAGGCTCGCGATCAGGCGCGGCCGCCATCGGCTAGTTTCCAGCGTCGGTTGGCGGACGGTCCGCCGCGCCCTCACCGCCCGGCTTGCGGCGGCGTCGGCGGCGCTTTCTGGGCACGTCCGAACCGCCGCCGTCGCCATCCTCGTGCGCCGGCCCATCCTGCTCTGGCGCGGCAGGTGCACGGTCGCCGGACTCCGCGAAGGCCGAAGGCAGGCGCCGCGGCGCCTGGTCGAGTGCGGTCGCCGCCGGCTTCGACACCCGGACCCGGCGCTGGCCCTTGCCCTGTTCCTCGCGCGCCTGGTGCATCAGGTCCTCGCGCACGGCGTCGCTCGCCAGGCTGAATTCCTGCCACCAGTCGGCCAGAACCACGTCGACTTCGCCGACGTCGGCGCGCAGCCGCATGAAGTCGAAGCCGGCCCGGAAGCGGGGTTGCTCCACCATGCTGAAAGGCGTGTTGCCGGTGCGCTTCTCGAACCGCGGCTGCATCATCCAGATCTCGCGCATGTCGGCGGCCAGCTTGCCGCGGCCCGACACGTCGCCGATGCGGGCATTGAAGACGTCGTCGATCGCATCCTGAAGCGCCGGGAAAGGATGCTGCTTGTGCTCCAGACGCTGGGCCCAGCCGTCGCGCACGTCGGCCCACAGCACGCATGCCAGCAGGAAACTCGGCGCCACCGGCTTGCTTTCGCCGACGCGGCGGTCGGTGTCCTGCAGCGCTGCCTTGACGAAAGGCTCCCCGGCCCGCTCCACCACCACGTCGAGCAGGGGGTAGATGCCGCGCGCCAGGCCGAGGACCTTCAATTGCTCGATGGTCGCCAGCGAGTGGCCGGTCTGCAGCAGCTTAAGCATCTCGTCGAACAGCCGGCTTTGCGGCACATCGGCCAGCAGCGACTGCGACTGCACCAGCGGTGCGGCGGTCTTCGGGTCGAGCTTGAACCCCAGAGGATTGAGCTTGGCCGCGAAGCGCACGGCGCGGATGATGCGCACCGGGTCTTCGCGGTAGCGGGTCGCCGGGTCGCCGATCATGCGCAGCGTGAGCTTCTTGGCGTCCTTGATGCCGCCGTGGTAGTCCACCACCACCTGCGTTTCCGGGTCGTAGTACATCGCGTTGACGGTGAAGTCACGCCGGGTCGCGTCTTCTTCCTGCGGTCCCCAGACGTTGTCGCGCAGCACCCGCCCGGTCGAATCGACCGCGTGCTTCATGCCCGCGAGTTCGCTCTTGCTGGTCTTCTCGTTGCCGGCGACCTGTTCGGCGGCGGCGTTGTCCATGTAGGCACGGAAAGTGGAGACCTCGATCACCTCGTGCTCGCGGCCCCGGCCATACACCACGTGCACGATCCGGAAGCGCCGGCCGATGATGAAGGCACGGCGGAACAGGCCCTTGACCTGCTCGGGCGTGGCGTCGGTGGCGACATCGAAGTCTTTCGGCCGCAGCCCCACCAGCAGGTCGCGCACCGCGCCCCCGACGATGTAAGCCTGGAACCCGGCCTGCTTGAGCGTGTGGACCACGTTCAGGGCACGGTCGTCCACCAGGGCGGGGTTGATCCCGTGCTCTTCGGGGCCGACCTCCTGGCGCTTGCCGAAGCGGGATTTACTGCTGGAGGCGCTGGACTTGCCCAGCAGCTTGTCGATGAATTTCTTGATCATTTCTTGTCAAACAGCTCAAGTATGCGCCAGCCACGGACCTGCGCGATGGCGCGCAGCCGGGCATCCGGATTGGTCGCCACCGGATGGTCGACCTTCTCCAGCAGCGCGATGTCGTTGAACGAATCGGAATAGAAGGTGCTCTCCACGTCGGACCAGCTTCGGCCACGCGCGGCCAGCCACTGTTCAACCCGGGTGACCTTGCCGTCCCGCGCCGACGGCACGCCCCGGATCTCGCCCGTGATCCAGCCGTCGGACCCGCGCTCGAGCTCGACCGCGATCAGGTGCTCGACGCCGAAGGCGTGCGCGATCGGACGGGTGACGAACTCGTTGGTGGCCGTGACGATGACCACTTCGTCGCCGCGCCGCTGATGGCTGCGAAGCAGGTCGAGAGACTGTGGCAGCAGTTCGGGCCCGACCACCTCGCGCATGAACCGCTGGTGGGCGGCGGCGGCTTGCGCCGGGCCCCGCTGGCGGACAGCCTCGGTGGCGAATCGCACGTAGTCGTGGATGTCCAGCGTGCCGGCTTTGTAATGTTCATAGAACGCGTCGTTCTTCTGCTTGAACAGCGCCGGCTCGGTCCAGCCGATCTCCTGGGTGAAGACGCCCCAGGAATAATCGGAATCGATCGGCAGCAGCGTGTGGTCGAGATCGAACAGCGCCAGCGTAATTCTGCCTGGATTGGCTGCCTGCGGGTTCAATCGTCCTCCAGCATCGACTTGATCAGGGGGATGGTGATGGCGCGCTTGGTCTGCAGCGCGTAGCCGTCGAGCTGGCCGAGCAGTGCCACCAGGTGCCCCAGGTCGCGCGAAAAGCGGGTCAGCATGAAATCCATCACCTCGTCGCCGAGAAACACGCCCCGCGCATCCGCTTCCTGCCGCAGCACGGCGCGGCGTTCGGGCTCGCTCAGCACCTGCAGGTGAAACACGTGGCCCCAGCCGAGCCGGGTACGCAGGTCTTCGCGCAGTGCCAGGTCGGCCGGCGGCAGCAGCCCCGCCGCCAGCACCCCGCGCTGGTGGGTCTGCGCATTGACGAACCAGTTGAAGGCGGCGTGCTGCTGCACAGCGGTGAACAGCTGCACGTCGTCCTGCAGCAGCACCGACCAGGCAGGGTTGTATTCCGGTGGCTCGTGCACCGTTGCATCGAGCCAGCCGGCGCTGGCGCCCTGCTCGCGCAGCGAATGCTCCACCGCCTTGAGCAGGTGGGTCTTGCCCGATCCGGCCGCGCCCCAGAGGTAAGTGGG
>JANXVP010000405.1 GCA_025351615.1 Ramlibacter sp.
GGCCCGAGTCCTTGGGCAGGTCGGCCGGCGCGAGGTTGACGGTGATTCGCTTGTTGCTCGGAAACTCCAGGCCGCTGTTCTGGATCGCCGAGCGCACCCGTTCCCGCGCTTCCTTCACCTCCACGTCGGCCAGGCCGACCAGCGTGAAACAGGGAAGCCCGTTTGCCAGATGAACTTCCACGGTCACCGCAGCGGCATCCAGACCGAGCAGGGCACGGCTTTGCACCAGAGACAAGCTCACGATGAAAATCCTCCCCACCATGGTGCACGCCGAAAAGTGGTGCGAGGTTCTTGACGCTCATTGCACTCACATGGTGCAGAGCTTTTTTTTGTGCATTGCATCAGCGCTTAACGCGGGGCATAGCACAGCCGTGTACCAAAGTTCCGTTCCTGTAACTTTTGGCACGCTCCCTGCTTAGTCCCCGGCATTCCCTTCAAACCCTCAGGAGAAACTTGTGTCCCTCAAGAAAAACCAGATGATCGTTCTGGGCGCCCTTTTCGCAGGCGCATCCATCCAGGCCCAAACGTCCGAGCCGCATGTGCAAACTGCGCCAGAAGCGGCCAGCGGCGGACTTGAATTCAGCGGCTATGTGGATGCCTCGTACAACCATCTGTCGCAGAGCAACGCCTTTACAAGCGGCACCGCCAACAGGGTGTTCGACCTGAAGCAGAACGGGTTGGCCCTGCAACAAATCGGATTGACCGTGGCAAAGCAGCCCAAGGAAGGCTTTGGCGGTCTGGTCAACGTCACGATCGGCCGTGACGCCGACGTGATCAATTCCTACGGCCTGGGACTGGGCAAAAAGAACAAGGTTGACCTGACGCAGGCCTTTGCCCAGTATGCGACCGGCCCGTGGACCGTCATCGGCGGCAAGTTCGTGACGATGGCCGGTGCGGAAGTGATCAAGAGCGGGGCGAATCCCAATTTTTCGCGCTCGATCCTGTTCGGCTATGCGATTCCCTTCGCGCACACGGGTGTTCGGGCCACCTACGCTTTTGACGATGCACTCAGTGTCATGGCCGGCGTGAACAACGGCTGGGACGACTTCAGGGACACCAACGGGGGCAAGACCCTCGAACTTGGCATGACCTATGTCCCGTCCAAAACCTATTCACTGGGCGCCCAGGCCTACACGGGCAAGGAGCGGGTCGATGGCTTGACCAACACCGGACCCGAAGGGACACGCAACCTGATCGATCTGGTGGGCACGTTCAACGTCACCGAACAACTGACGTTCATCGTCAACTATGACTATGGCACCCAGAAGACTGCACCGCTGGCCGGTGGCGGTACCGGGACCGCGAAATGGTCCGGCATCGCGGGTTATGCGAACTACCAGATCAATGACCAGTGGCGCGTGTCGGGTCGCGCGGAGTATTTCGACGACAAGGATGGGTACCGGACGGGCGTGGTCCAGAAATGGAAGGAAGCGACGCTTACCGTGGGATATCTGCCGATCAAGGCGCTCGAGATCCGCGGGGAAGTCCGGGCCGACTCGTCGAATGTCGCCTCCTTTGCCGATAAATCGGGAACGGGCGCGTCGAAAACCCAGCGTTCGTATGGCCTGCAGGCCATCTACAGCTTTTGAGGCGCGTGCAACTTTTCCATAGGGGTCAGCAACCATGAAACTCGTCACAGCCATCATCAAACCATTCAAGCTGGATGAAGTGCGTGAAGCGCTCTCCGGCATCGGCGTGCAAGGCATCACTGTCACGGAAGTCAAGGGCTTCGGCCGGCAGAAGGGCCACACCGAGCTGTACCGCGGTGCGGAGTACGTCGTTGACTTCCTGCCCAAGGTGAAGATCGAAGCCGCGGTCTCCGACGACCTGGTCGAACGCGTGATCGAGGCGGTGGAAGCCGCGGCCCGCACCGGCAAGATCGGCGACGGCAAGGTCTTCGTCTACGACCTCGAACAGGTCGTTCGCATCCGCACCGGCGAAACCGGCAAGGAAGCTCTTTAATCCCCACCCCCAGACCAGAAAGAAACGGACCATGAGAAAGCTACTTGCCAGCCTGGGCCTCGGCCTCGGCATTCTGATTGCGGGTGCATCGGTGCAGGCGCAGGCGCCAGCCGCCGCCGACGCTGCTTCCGCGCCTGCTGCCGCAGCGTCGATGGCGGCGCCTGCTGCTGCCGCCGCACCTGCCGCTGCTGTCGCGGCGCCCGCCGCTGCTGCTCCTGTTGCTGCGGCAGCTTCCGCGCCCGTCCCCAACAAGGGCGACACGGCCTGGATGACCACCGCCACCGTGCTGGTGATCCTGATGACCATCCCCGGCCTGGCGCTGTTCTACGGCGGCCTGGTCCGCAGCAAGAACATGCTGTCGGTGCTGATGCAGGTGTTCGTCGTCACCGCGATGATCTACGTGCTGTGGGTGATCTACGGCTACAGCGTCGCTTTCAGCGCTGGCAATCCGTTCATGGGAAGCCTCGACAAGATCTTCCTCAAGGGCATCACGCCGGACTCGGTCGCGGCCACGTTCAGCAAGGGTGTCGTGATCCCCGAACTGACCTTCGTCAGTTTCCAGGCCACCTTCGCGGCCATCACCTGCGCACTGATCGTCGGCGCCTTCGCCGAGCGGATCAAGTTCTCGGCCGTGCTGCTGTTCGTCGCCATCTGGTTCACCTTCAGCTACCTGCCGATCGCCCACATGGTCTGGTACTGGGACGGTCCGGACGGCATCACCGACGCTGCGTCGCTGGAAAAGGTCACCGCTGCCGGTGGCTGGCTGTGGGCCAAGGGCGCGCTGGACTTCGCGGGCGGCACCGTGGTGCACATCAACGCCGGCATTGCCGGCCTGGTGGGAGCCTTCGTGGTCGGCAAGCGGGTTGGCTACGGCAAGGAATCCCTGACGCCCCACAGGCAGACCAGGCCGGCCAGCAGGCCGATCACCACGGCGCCCATCGGGCCGACGAAGCCGCAGGCGGGCGTGATGGCCACCAGGCCAGCCACTGCACCGGAGGCGGCGCCAAGCATCGACGCCTTGCCCTTGGACAGCGCTTCGCCGCCGATCCAGGACAGGGTGGCGGCAGCCGTGGCGACCAGCGTGTTGATGAAGGCAAGTGCGGCCGTGCCGTTGACTTCGAGGTTGGACCCGGCGTTGAAACCAAACCAGCCCACCCACAGCAGCGATGCGCCGACCATGGTCAAGG
>JANXVP010000417.1 GCA_025351615.1 Ramlibacter sp.
TCCACATCGGACCGACGATCAAGCGACCCTACCTGGAGCACATTGTCGACGCAGTGAACCGGCTGCAGCCCGACCTGGTGGCGGTGACCGGCGACCTGGTCGACGGCAGCGTCGCCGAACTGCAGGGTCATGTCGCCCCGCTGGCGGGCCTGGTGTCCCGCTACGGCACCTTCTTCGTCACCGGCAACCACGAGTACTATTCCGGCGCCCTGCCCTGGATGGCGGAGCTGCGCCGGCTCGGGATCACCGTGCTGCTGAACCAGCATGTGGTGCTGGAGCGGGGCGATGCCAGCATGGTGCTGGCCGGCGTCGCCGACTACGGCGCCCACCACTTCGACGCTTCGCACCAAAGCGACCCGGCAGCCGCGCTGCTAGGCGCGCCGGCCGATGCAGCAGTGCGGGTGCTGCTCGCGCACCAGCCACGCAGCGCTGCTGCTGCAGAGAAAGCCGGGTTCGACCTGCAGCTGTCCGGGCACACCCACGGTGGCCAGTTCTGGCCCTGGGTGCTGTTTGTCCGGCTGCAACAACCCTTCACGGCCGGGCTGCACAGGCTGGGGCGGCTCTGGGTTTATGTCAGCCGCGGGACCGGCTACTGGGGCCCGCCCAAGCGGCTCGGTGCACCGTCGGAGATCACGCATCTGAGGTTAATCCCTGCTCAGCCATAAGCTACCGGACGGGTCCTACACAGAGGCAAGTTGACGTCCCACATGGCTGAGCTTGGCCGAGGCCAAAAACTAGTTGCCCAAGGAATGAAAACATGGCCCGCCTAGCTTCCCTCTCTCCCTATACCACAGGCGCCCGCGCCAGCAACGTCAACTATCTCGGTGCGGCGCGCTGCCGCCATCAATTCCAGCGTTACTACCCCAACGGATTCGACGACGAGGTCTACCAGGTGGCGGAGCGAAGCGTGAAGGAGCGCGCCACGCTGGAATGGAACATCGAGTTGAACCCACCGGCGTTCCGGCGCCTGCTGGCCCGCGGCGAATACAGCCGGATCGCCGACACCGCCTTGCGGGTCGAGGCGCGCTGCAACCTGCTGTTCTCGTTCGAAAAGATGGCGTTGCGCGACGCCATCAGGGCGCCCGCCGATGCCCGCCTGTTCGCGACGGCCCTCTACGCCTTCCTCTACGGCCGGGGCACGCCCCAGCGCAAGTTCGAGGCCTGGATCGCGGCGCTTGGCGCCTTGCCCAGACACCAGTCGCGGGTGCTGTCCTGGCCGCTGGTCACCGTGTTCGGGCAGATCGCCCGCCCGGACGCCCACCTGTTCCTCAAGCCCACGGTCACGCGCAAGGCGGCACGGGCCTATGGCTACGAGTTTGACTACCACTCGGCCCCGTCCTGGCCGGTGTACCGCGACCTGCAGACCTTTGCGGCGATCCTGCGGCGCGACCTCGATCGCAAGCCGGGCTTCCGGGTCCGCGACATGATCGACATCCAGTCGTTCATCTGGGTCCAGGGCTCGGCCGAGTACCAGCGCTAGCCGCGGCTGGACCGGACGGCTCAGGGCGTGAACTGCTCCGAGCCGACCAGGCCGACCTTGGCCAGCCCGTGGCGCTGCGCCGAGGCCAGCACGCCGGCCACGATGTCGTACCTGGCGCTGCGATCGGGACGCAGGTGAATCTCCGGCGCGTCGGGCAGCAACGATGCCGTCTGCAGTTTCGCCTCCAGTGCCTCCCGGTCGGCCAGCGCTTCGCCGTTCCACACCAGCTGGCCCGCAGCCGTGATGTCGATCCGCACCACCTGCGGCTGGACCGGGGGCGACGGGGCCGAGGCTGAGGGCATCTCGAGGTTGACTGAATGCAGCTGGATCGGGATGGTGATGATCAGCATCACCAGCAACACCAGCATGACGTCGATCAGCGGCGTGGTGTTCATCTCCACCATCACCTCCGCTTCCCGCTCTTCGGACCCGCCGATCTGGATGCCCATCTGCCTGCCTTCAGCGCGCCGGCGGTTCGGTGATGAAGCCGATGCGCTCGATCCCCATCTGCTGCGCGGCAAAAACGACCCGGCCGATCGATTCGTACTCGGCCCGGGCGTCGCCGCGGATGTGGACTTCCGGTTGCGGCTGCTTGACCGCCTCCAGGGCCAGCCTCCCCGCCAGCTGGTCGGGACTCGTCAACCGGGTCTCGAACCAGTAGATCGCGCCATCGGCGTCGACCGAGACGATCACGTTCTCCGGCCTGGTCTCCCGTGGCTGGATGTCCTGCCGCGGCAGGCTGACCACGATCGAGCTGTTGACGACCGGAATGGTGATCAGGAAGATGATCAGCAACACCAGCATGACGTCGACCAGCGGCGTGGTGTTGATCTCGGCGATCAGCGCATCGTCGGCCGGCTGCTGGTAGCGGATCGCCATCAGGCCACCGCCGGCATCGCCGCGGCGTCGCGTTTTGCGCCGGCCGCCAGCAGCACCGTGTGCAGGTCCGAGCCGAAAGCCCGTACTGTGTCCATCGCGACCTTGTTGCGGCGCACCAGCCAGTTATAGCCGAGCACCGCCGGCACCGCCACGGCCAGGCCGATCGCCGTCATGATCAGCGCCTCGCCGACCGGTCCGGCCACCTTGTCGATCGACGCCTGGCCCGACGCGCCGATCTTGACCAGCGCGTTGTAGATGCCCCAGACCGTGCCGAACAAGCCGACAAAGGGCGCGGTCGAGCCCACGGTGGCGAGCACCGCGAGGCCCTCCTGCGTGCGGCTGTGCACTGTCGACACCGCGCGTTCGATGCTTTGCGTCACCCAGGTGTTGAGGTCGACCTGGCCGATCAGCCCGTCGTGCTTGCGGGTCGCCTCCAGCGCGGACTCGGCGATGAAACGGTAGGGACTGCCGCTCTGCAAGGTCTCGGCGCCCTGGCGCACAGTGTCGGCGGCCCAGAAGCGCTGATTGGCGTGCTTGCCCTGCCCGCCCATCCGGCTCTGCGCCGCCAGCTTGGTCAGCAGCACGTACCAGCTCGCCAGCGACATGATCACCAGGATGACCAGCGTGGTGCGGGCCACCCAATCCCCCTGCTCCCACAGCGCCTGCAGCCCGTAGGGATTGGCGGTGCTGCCGGTCGGCGCCTGGATCGAGGGCAAGGTGCGCAGCGCAGGGGTGGTCGCCATGGCCGGGACCGATGCGGGCGCAGTTGCAGACACAGCCGACGCGGTCGGCGCAGCCGGGCCTGGCCGGCTTTGCGCCTGCACAGGAAGGGGCACCTGCAGAGACAGGGTCATCCACACGGCGAGGGTGGCGCGGCGAAGCAGGCTGGAATGGAGGTGCATTGGAAAACGGTTGGGGCTGGCCGGGGTGAGCGCATTGTGTCGCAGCGCCCGCCGCCATGGCAATAATGCAGGATGCGTCAACGCTTCCAGCCCCGGGTCACCGTCGCCGCCGTGATCGAGCGCAACGGCCGCTTCCTGCTGATCGAAGAGGAAACCTCGGACGGCCTGCGCCTGAACAATCCGGCCGGTCATCTCGATCCCGGCGAGGCGCCGGCCGAAGGTTGCGCGCGCGAAACGCTGGAGGAGACGGCGCACCGCTTCACCCCCACCGCGCTGGTCGGCGTGTACCTGTCGCGCAGCGAGCGTCCGAGCGGCGAAGACGTGACCTACATCCGCTTCGCCTACTGCGGCGATCTCGGCGCACTGGAGCCGGACCGGCCGCTGGACACCGGCATCGTCCGGACCTTGTGGCTGACGGCGCAGGAAATTCGCGACAGCGCCGGGCGGCACCGCAGCCCGTTGGTCGTGCGTTGCGTGGAGGATTACCTGGCGGGGCGGCGCTATCCGCTGTCTGCCGTCTATTGCGACAGCAGCGTCTACTCGCCGCCGGTTGGCATCAATCGGCTTTGATCTGCGCCTTGCGGACGATCTCTTTCCAGATCTTCTGCTCCCTGGCAATGAAGGCTGCAAACTCCGCCGATGAGCCGCCACCCCCTCCTGCGTTGTCGGTGGCGAAACGCTCGGTCACCGCGCTGGATTTCAGAGCCTTCAGCGACTCTTCCTGCAGCTTCTTGACGATCTCGGGCGGCGTGCCGGCCGGCGCCAGGATGCCGTACCACTGGGAGGTCTCGAAGTCCTTGTAGCCCATCTCCGCCACAGTCGGCACATCCGGCAATGCCGCAATCCGGTGCTGCGTGCCGACCGCAATGGCGCGCAGCTTGCCAGCGCGGATGTGTGCGCCCAGCGCCGGCAGTCCGGCCGAGGAGGCCTGCGTGCGACCGGCAAGCAGGTCGGTGAGCTGCGGGCCGGTGCCGCGGTAGGGAATGTGGGTGATGAACATGCCGGTGACCAGCTTCAGGTATTCCATTGCCAGGTGGCCGGCGCTGGCGTTGCCTGCCGAGCCGTAGTTGAGCTTGCCCGGATTGGCCCTGGCGTAGGCGACAAATTCGCGAAAATTCTTCGCCGGCACGTCCGGGTGAATGACAAACACGTTCGGGACCTTGGCCAGCAGGGTGACCGGCACGAAATCCCGGTTCACGTCGTAGGGCTGGTTGTTCAGCATGTACGGATTCACCGCCAGCGTACCGACGTGGCCGAGGATGATGGTATGGCCATCCGGCGCCGCATGCGCGGCTTCCTGCATCGCCACCGTGCCGGCGCCGCCGGGCTTGTTCTCGACATAGACGCTCTGGCCAAGCTGCTTGCTCAGTTCGGCCGCCACCGAACGGGCGACGATCTCCGACGTCCCGCCCGGTGCGAACGGCACCAGGAAGCGCACGGCCCTGGTTGGCCAATGCAGCTGTCCCACGCCTGGCGTGGCAGCCTGGCCCCACGCCATCGAGGGCAAGCCGGCGGAGGCAGCGCCCGCGGCGATCGCCTTCAGCAAGGTTCGACGGCGCGGCGAAAGGAACTTTTTCATCTGCTGACTCTCCTGATACTCGCGAGCTTATTTCAGAGCGCACCGAAGCGGTACCGGCGCAACCCTCAACACCCGCAGTTCACGCGTCGCCCGCGCGCGGCTCAAGGTCGTTCTACCGAGTCATTCCGGGCCCGGCCCCAGGCGGTTCGGCATCCGCTTTTCGATCGCGTGCTTCAACAACGCCGCGCCGCGGTAGCCGCCATGCGCGAACTTGCCGTAGGGCAGTGTGACGAACAACGCCATCACCACACCAAGATGCACGGCCAGCAACAGCGCCATGGCGCCGGTGTCGCGCGCGGCCAGCAGCGCCAAGCCCGTCAGACTGGTGAAAAACAGCAGGGCGATGAAGCCCCGGTCCATTGGCCGCTGGGTCACATCGCCCTGGGCGGGGTGGCGTCGCAGATTCAGCCACAACAGGCCGGCCGGGCCGATGAGCAGTCCGATGCCGCCGGCTGTTCCCAGCAGCACCGGCAAGCTGATGAGCGCGTAAGGCGCCTGCAGGCCCAGCAGGTAGTGGAACAGGGTCGCCACGCAGGTCGCGGCGAAGCAGAGCATGAAGCCGTAAAAGGTGAACTGGTGGAAGCGCCGGCGCGACAGCGTGAACGCATCGCTGGTTTCGTTGCAGCCCTGGCCGTGTCCGCCGGCGAGATATTTCAGCGCCAGCACGGTCTTCGTCGCTTCGAGGCCCGCGCCCGAGCCCGCGATCGGCACGAGGTTCGGCGGCTTTTGGTCCCGCCAAAACCTGCCGACGCCAATGGCGAGCGCCACCAGCGCAAACGCGAACACCACGCCGAAGAGCGCAACGAGCGTGTTGTGTGGAAAGACAGCGTAGAAATTGCCGGCCAGCGGCGCATGGACCAGCGTGCCCTGGGTCCACCGCAGCAGCACCAGGAACAGCGCGAGACCGCCTGCCGTCGCAAGTGCCACCGTGAGCCCGTTGCGCCTGTACAGGGCGCCGAACGCCGGCGGCCAGGCGTAATCCGAATAGGTCTGGCCCCGCACCACCGCCATCGCCTGCGGTACGTTGACCGCGAATTCGTGGGGTGGGGCGTACTGGCAGGCGTACAGGCAGGCGCCGCAGTTGTGGCAGAGATTGGCCAGGAAATGCAGGTCCGCCTTGCCGAATTCCAGTCGCCGCGTCATGGCCGGGAACACGGCGCAGAAGCCTTCGCAGTAGCGGCACGCATTGCAGATCTGCATTTGCCGCGCCACCTCCGCTTCGCCGCCCGTGAGCGGCACGCCGGCGGCCAGCGCGGTCGCCTCCCGGGCCAGCGCTTCAAGCTGCTGCACAAGCTCTCTCATCGAGCGCAGCCCGAGCGGCCGAGGTGCCCGCAATCCGGCCGAACGCGGTGCCGATGCTCATGCCGACGCCCGCCGTGTACCCCTTGCCCAGTACGTTGCCGGCCATCATCTCGCCGGCCACGAACAGGTTGCCGCTCGGCTGCCCGCCGAAATGCACGGCGGCGTTTGCATCGGTCTTCAGGCCCAGGTAAGTGAAGGTGATGCCCGGCCGCAAGGCGTAGCCGTAGAACGGCGGCGTGTCGATCGGCCGCGCCCAGTGCGTCTTGGCCGGCGCCAGGCCTTCGGTGCGGCAGTCGTCCAGCACCGTGTGGTCGAAGCTGCCGACCCGGCAGGCGGCGTTGAAGTCGGAGATGGTCTTCATGAAGATCGTCGGGTCGAGCCCGAGTTGCTGCGCAAGTTCGGGCAGGCCTTCGGCCTTCGTTCCCGGGAATACCGGCGGCATGAAGCGGCCCACCGCCTTGCTGTCGATCACGCAGTAGCCGATCTGCCCCGGCTGCAAGGCCACCAGCCGGCCCCAGATGGCGTAGCGCTTGGGCCAGAAGTCCTCGCCCTCGTCGTAGAAGCGGACAGCCTCGCGATTGAGCACCACGCCGAGCGACACGCAGTCGACGCGGGTCACGATGCCGCCGTCGTACAGCGGCGCGCGGGCGTCGATCGCGACGCAATGCGATTGTGACGGGTCGCCGATGCTGTCGGCGCCGGCTTGCATCATGTGTTTCAACAGCACGCCCTGGTTGAACCGCGTGCCGCGGACGAGGAAGTTGTCGGCCGGCCATTCGCCACGCTCGTTCTGGCCCCAGGCCTCGCGCATCCAGGCGCGGTTGGATTCGAAGCCACCGCAGGCCATGACGCAACTTCTGGCTTCGATCCGCTCGCCGCCGATGCGCGCGGCGACGAACCGGCTAGCGTGCAGGTCGAGCGCATCGACCGATGCGTTGTAGCGCACCTGCACGCCCAGGCGCTGCGCGCTGCGGTAGTAGGCGTTGAGCAGCGCCTTGCCGCCGCCCATGAAGAAGGCATTGGTTCGCGACAGGTGCAGCGTTCCCGACAGCGAGGCCTGGAAGTGCACACCGTGCTGTCGCATCCAGTCGCGGCAGTCCGATGATGCGCGGATGACCAGGCGCGCCAGCTGTTCGTCGGTCGCTCCGCCCGTGACCTTGAGCAGGTCCTGCCAGAACTCTTCCTCCGGTAGTGTCTCAGTTTGAATTGCGCGGCTTGTAGGGACCGCGCTTTGCGGGCGCGGGCTCGTTGGCTTCAACCAGCGCGGCCACATCGGCCATTGACCACAGCTTATCTGTGATTCTCGCCTGCAGAGCCGGGGTCGTTTTCAGCGACTTGTGAATGCGGACGAAGTTGTAGACGTGGAAATAGATTGCCAGTGCGTGAATGTGATTCTCCATTTTCTTTGAAAACGCATTCGTCAGGCGGGTAAACCGACGCATGCTCATGCGCATCGTTAGGTTCTGGCGCTCCACGAATGACGTGGAAATATGCTCAAAGCGCGGATGACCGACGATAGGAGTCTTATCCGCACTGACGAAGTCGGCGGGGCTGTAGCGGCGCTCAGCGCCATGACCAACCGGAGGACCGTAGATCTTCACCAACTGCGCGTAGTCCACCTGGAAGCCGAAGGCACCCTCCACGGCCTTGAGGTAGGGCTTGTGGCCATCCGTGGTGAGCTGCACGCGAGAGTTCAGGCGCGAGGCCAGGTCGAGCATGAAGGCATTGGCGTACTGCGCATCGCGCTTGCCTGCGAGATAACCGCAGATCAGCTTTGAGTCGGCATCAATGGCCGTCCAAGTCCACACGTCGCCCACGCCATAGTCGCCCTTCTGGGCCGGTGCCACATTCTTTTCCTTGGAGCCGCAGAAAGCCCAAATTTCGTCGCACTGGACGCGGCTAGCGTTGATGCCGCGAACGTGCTCTTCATGGAAGGCCGCGCACGCGTTTCCAGCATCGACCAGCAGTTTCGTTACCGTGTTGATCGACACATCGGCCACGCGGGAGATGGACCGCATGGATGAGCCCTCGACCAGCATGCTGAGGATTTGGACCCGTTTTTCTCTGTTAAGCTTGTTCATGGGCTAAATGTATATCATTACGATATACATTGCAAGGATTATCTTGTAATGTATATCGGATTGCTATACACTTTCCGTCATGGACAAGAAAACCGGAACCCTTCTCATCCGCCTCAGCATTGCTGAGAAAGCGGCCTTCACACAATGCGCCGACTTAGCCGGAATCCCCGTTTCGGCTTGGATGCGCGAGCGATTGCGCCAGGCGGCCACCAAGGAACTAGAAAGCGCGGGCCAGCGCGTGCCATTCATTAAGCCGGTATCGCTGCAGGGGGCCGACCATGGCAACGAGTAAGACCCTTGTTGATGTCGGCCACCTTGGGCTGGGCGAAGTACTGCGCACTTACAGGCTGTCGATGCCGCCGCAGCAGCGCGAGTATTCATGGACCACCAAAGAGGTCACCACGCTTCTGCAAGACCTTGCCGGGGCCATTCGCGACAATGAAGAGGAGTACTTCCTCGGGACCATCGTCGCAGTTCAAAAAACTGAAAACGTTCGAGAGATCGTGGACGGCCAACAGCGCATGGCAACTACGGCAATCCTGCTTTCGGCAATCCGCGATTACCTACGAGCGAATGACCCACAGATCGCCGACAACATCGACCGCGAGTTCCTGTCTGCAAGCTCTCAAAGCATGCGAGAGCTAGAGCCAAAAATAAAACTGAGTTCGGCTGACAACCAGTTCTTTGCCGACATGATCGGCAGCAAATCGCCGCGCTCGAAGCCCTCCAAGGATTCGCACCTACGGCTGCAAAGTGCACAAGACGAGTGCGCCAAGCACGTCAAAAACATTGTCGCCGCCTACGACCCAAAGCAGCATGGCGACATTCTGGTGAACTGGATTAACTTCATTCAGTTCAAGGCTCAAGCCGTCCTGCTCACAATCAGCGAAGACGGCAACGCGTATCGAATGTTCGAGACGCTAAATAGCCGGGGGCTGGAAACAACGCAGGCAGATTTGGTCAAGGCGTATCTGTTCGGGCGCGCTGGCCCACGGCTGGAGGAGGCCCAGGACAAGTGGTCTTCGATTCGCGGAACCCTTGAAGGGTTAGACGAAGACCGCGTTAAGACCGTCACGTACTTGCGCCATGCGCTCATGCTGCGAAGAGGCTACTTTCGCGAGGCGGCACTGCACGACAACGTCCAGAACGAAGCAAAGAGCCCAACGCAGGCGATTGCGCTACTCGACTACTTGGAGACGATGTCGATCACCTACGCGGCATTATTCAACCCAGAGGCCGAGCAATGGAACGGGTATCCAGACTCCATCCGCGAAGCCATCAAAGTACTTAGCTTGCTCGACATCGCTGGCGTAAGACCAGTCATGCTGGCGGTCGCGGTCAAATTCTCGAAAAAGGAAGCGGTAAGCGCGTTCCGCAAGTTTGTGAGCTGGAAGGTGCGCTACCTCATTGCTGGCTCCACGCTCACAGGCGGGTACATCGAGGTTCCATTGTCCGCCGTGGCGAAGAAGGTCTATGACGGCGACATCACCGACGAAAAATCGCTCAGCAAAGAAATGGCCGGGCGACTGCCGACCGACGAACAGTTTCAACGCGCGTTCGCGGAAGCGACGGTTTCCAAGATGGCACTAGCCAGGTACTACCTGCGTTCGTTGGAACGAGTGGTCAAGGAGACGCCAGAGCCTGGATTTATTCCCAACGACGACCGGGAAGTGATTAACTTGGAGCACATACTGCCGCACAAGCCAATGGGTAACTGGCCGGCATTTAGCGACCTTGAGGCAGCGGCGGACGTAAAACGCTTGGGCAACATGACGCTGTTGCAGGCCAAAAAGAATGCCGACCTTCGGAGCGCCGGGTTCGAGGACAAAAAGCAAGTCTTTAAGGATGGGCCTTTTGAGCTTACTTTGCAGCTCGCGACTTTGCCCGAGTGGAACCACCAGCGCGTGGCGGAGCGCCAGCAGGTTTTGGCGGGACTCGCTTTAAAGGCTTGGCCTTTGTGATCTGCGGGTCCGGGGCTCCCGTTGCAATGTCGCCAATCAGCTTGGCAAGGGCCATGGGGTCGCGCGGTCGCTTGGGGTTCGGCGTCTTCATGCAGGGATTTTCTCACGGTGCCCCGCGTGGCCGCTATCGGCTCGCAATTCAAACTGAGACACTACCCTTCCTCCGGATAGGCGTCGAGCAGCACATCCTGCGGGGCGTCGTGCATGCAACGCAGGTTGCGCACATGCATCGAATTGCCGCCGCGCCACTCGGGCGGCGCCGCCTCCAGCAGCAGCACGCTGGCGCCGGCTTCGCGCGCCATCAGCGCCGCGCACAGGGCGGCATTGCCGCCGCCAATCACAAGAACATCAATCATGCCGCTACTCTAATCGCTTGGGGACAGAGCAAATTGCTTCGTCGGCCTGGTCTGTCCCACCAGACTCCAATCAGTGGGGACAGAGCAAATTGCTTCGCAGGCCTGGTCTGTCCCACAAGATTCCAATCAGTGGGGACAGAGCAAATTGCTTCGCAATCTTGGTCTGTC
>JANXVP010000041.1 GCA_025351615.1 Ramlibacter sp.
ACCGGAAGGTAATCGTCACGGACCCGCAGCGTGTCCCCCTGGCCCGGCAGCGTGTGGAGGTCCGCGAGATCGACGCTGCGGGATTCGACCACGCAAGCCAGTGGCAGGACGTAGGTCTCGCCGCCGACAGCCACAGTCATCGCTTCCATGATGGCCAGCGTGAGGGGCACGCTGACCGTGACCCGCATGCCTTCGCCCGGCGACGAGAACAGATCGATGGTGCCGCCCAGCGACTGGATGTTGCGCTTGACGACGTCCATTCCCACACCGCGGCCCGAGACCTCGGTCACTTCTTCAGCCGTTGAAAATCCGGCTTCGAAGATGAGCTGCCAGACGTCTTGCGCAGTGGCGTCGGGCGCGACCACCATGCCGCGCTCGGCGGCGCGGGCACGAATGCGCTCGGTGTCCAGGCCGCGGCCATCGTCGGTCACCTCGATCACGATGTTGCCGCCGCGCTGGCTGGCCCGCAGATTGATGACACCGAACTCGGGCTTGCCCGCCGCGAGCCTGGCCTGCGGCGTCTCCATGCCGTGGTCGACCGCATTACGCACCAGATGTGTCAGCGGGTCGGAGATTTTCTCGATCAGCCCCCGGTCCAGCTCCGTGCTTTCGCCTGACATACGGAGTTCAACCCGTTTGCCCAGCCGGCCGGAAAGCTCCCGCACCAGTCGCGGAAAACGCGAGAAGACATTCGAGATCGGCAGCATCCGGATGGCAAGCACCGCTTCCTGCAGATTGCGGGTGTGGCGCGCCAGATCGGCCAGCCCGGTGTTGCCGCCGTAATGGCTGTTGGCACCTTCCTCGGCGAGCGCTCCATGGCGCGCCAGCATGGCCTCGGTGATCACCAGCTCGCCCACCAGGTTGACAAGCAGGTCGACCTTCTCGGTAGCGACGCGGATAAAGGTCAGATCGGATGCGGCCGACGGAAGTTCGGCGCCACGCCGGACGCCGTCTCCCGCTGCGACCTGTCCCGGCGCCTCAAGAACCTCGGCCGGAACACGCAGCTGCCGATCCTTTTTCAACTCTTCGGGGGTGACGAACAGGTCGACCGGCTGTGACGTCTCGGCCGGGCGCACGGCAAGCGGGGCTGCAGATACGGGCACCGCGGCGTGGCCACCCAGACGGAACTTCGCCGGGTCAACGAAGAATTCATCGGATGCGTGGGCCGTGGCGACCGCCGCGGCGAGCACGCTGGCGGCCGTCTTTTCTGGCACGCGCACGATCGGTTCGACGTTGTCCGCGGGCGCATCGACCGGGGTGAGCCGGGTTTCGATAATGATCTGTTCAGGCGCCACCACCAGCGACAGCACGCTCTGCAGGTCCGCAGCGGCTCCTTGCAGGCTGACGTCGAAACTCACGCTGCCGCCGGGCCTGTTGTCGATCTCCGTGCGGGAGATGGCGCCCATTTCGCCCAGTCCCTGGAGCATTATGTCGAGTTCGGCCGCGTCGATCGCAACCGCCAGCGGCGCCAGCCGGACCTTGAAGTTTCGCGTGACCTGTCCTGCGACGGCGCCTGGCGCATCGGTCGAGGGCAGCGAGACCCGTTCCAGCATCATCGCCTCGACCTTGCTGCTGTCGGGCGCCTGGCTCAGCAGCCCGCGGTGATGCAAGGCCTGAGAACGGACAATATCCCCGGCCTTGAGCATGGCATCGATGTCGCCCTTGCCGATCGGGCGCTCGCCCTTGCGCAGCAGATCCAGCAGGTTTTCCTGCAGGTGCGTGAGGGCCGCCATGTCGGTGCATCCCAGCATTGCGGCACTCCCCTTGATGGAGTGCACCGCACGAAAGATCGCGTTCAGGTCGTCCGGATAGGGCGCATCCGTGTCCAGACGCAGCAGGATCGCCTCGACATTGGCGAGGTGCTCCTGGGTTTCCTCGAAGAAGATTTCCCGGAACGCATCGGCGTCGGCAAGAGCGCTGGACAGCTGCGACATGGATCCTCCGGCCTAGATGAACTGACCGACAATTTCGAGCATGCGCTGCGGGTCGAAGGGCTTGGCCATCCAGCCGCTCGCGCCTGCATCCCTGCCTTTTTGCTTCAGCTCGGGGTTGACCTCGGTCGACAGCACGATCAGCGCAACCGGGTCGTAATTCGGGAGGCAGCGCAGTTCGCGAACCAGCGTCACTCCGTCCATGCGCGGCATGTTGTGGTCGGTCACCACCAGGTCGAAGACGCGTTCGCGCGCCAGCTCCAGCGCCTCGACGCCATCCCCGGCCTCGGACACTTCGTAGCCGGCTCCCTGCAACACCGCGGCGACCATCTTGCGCATCGAGCGCGTGTCGTCCACAACGAGAATTGATTTCTTCATGGTCTTACCTGCTTTTGGTCTTGTTTTCGCGCTTGCGGGTGCTCGGGATGAATTGGGCAATCGTTTCCAGCAACCGGTCTTCGTCAAGCGGTTTGGTCAGATATTCGTCGCAGCCGGCAAGCGAGCCGCGCAACTTGTCGAAGGGCGAACTGCGGCTGGTCAGCATCACGACTGCGGTTTTCTTGATCGCCTGCTTGTTCGACTTGATCATCTTGCAGACCTGGTAGCCGTCGATCCCGGGCAATACCACGTCGAGAAAGACGCACGCGTACTCACGCGACCCCGTGAGGCCGACGGCTTCTTCGCCGGTCTCGGCATAGTCGACTTCGAAGCCGAATGGCGCTAGCTTGGCCTTCATGAACATCCGCACCGTCGCGTTGTCGTCCACCACCAGCACCGTGTCGCCCAGTGCCCGCCGGCGGGTCGACTGCTCAGGAGCCGATGGTCCCGCCGCCGGTGGCCGCATGCCGCCTGGACTGCTGCGCCCCAGCGCGCTCCCGGCATTGCTGCGTCCCAGCGCGCTTGAGACATTGCTGCGTCCCAGCGGCAGCGTACTGTCTTCGATCTGGTGGACCGCCTTGGCGGCGCCTGCGGCGGTCTCGGCGGCGAGCGCCGTCGCTTCCAGCGCCTGCAACAGGCGAGCCCATTGCACCGGGCGCGCCAGCACCGTCTGGCCGCCGGCGGGCTGCGCCGTTCCCACCAGCACCGCCGGCAGCGTGGCGAGCTTGCTCAAGGCGCAAAATTCCTTCATCGCCTCGGCGTTGTCGGTGTCCACGAGGTAAAGGTCCGCCGGATTGCCGCCCGCGGTCGGGTCATATTGGGCAAACCCGGGATCGCGGCGCGCGGCCAGCGCGAAAATGCTGGCCAGCATGGAGCGCTCGACCGGGTTGAACCCGATGACGTCCACCAGAAAATGTTCGTTCATGCTCACGTTTGACACCTGCTTTCTGTCGCGGCTGGGGGCGCAGAACGAAGAGCACCCGCATCCCGCATGTGATCGATCTGCTCCAGCAGCGCCTGTCCGTCGGGCAGCCGCCTGCGCACCTGTTTTTCCAGCATCAGGTCGACCAATGGCTGAAAGCGGACCAGGTCTGCCGGTAAGCTCGGCACCGGCGCCATCAGATGCTGACAGAACACTTCCATCAGCGTTTGGCCCGGAAACGGTGGTTTACCACACAGCATTTCATACAGGACGACGCCCAGGCTGTAGACGTCGGCCGCCGCCTGGACCACCCCGCCCTGCGCAAGTTCGGGCGAGGCATAGCAGGGGGTGCCGGCAACCAGGCCGGCGGATGCGGTCGGCGGGATGGAACCCAGCCGGCGTGCCAGGCCGAAATCGGCAAGCACCAGGTCACCGGAGTAGCGCAGCAGCAGGTTAGCGGGCTTGACGTCGCAATGCGCGAAGCCCTGGCGATGAAGCTCGGCCAGGGCAACGGCCGCCTGCCGCAGCAGCGCCATCGACTCCGCTGCCGTCAGACCACAGCGGATCAGCTGGCCCAGATGACCGCCACCGAGATATTCCATGGCGATGAACGCGTGCTCGGCGCCGACCAACTGGTCGACGACCCGGATGACATGCGCGTTGCGGATGGCAGCCGGAATGGCGAACTCCTGCACGAAAGCCGCCGTCCGCGCAGGGCTGTCCATGTGGCCGCGACGCAGCACCTTCAGGACGACCTTGCCGCCGCGCGACATATCCTGCGCCAGATAAGCGACCGCCATGCGGCCTTCGCCCACCCTGCGCGTGACCCGGTAGCCGGCGATGCGGGGCAGCGGCTCGAGCCCGCCATCCTGTGGCCTGGCGAATGCGCGCGCCCAACGGGGATGGCGGATGCTCAGATGCTGCGCAAATGGAAATGGGCCGGAAGGTGTCATGTTCAAAGCCCGCGCCCGGTCAGGTCATCCAGCAGCTCTTGCGCTGACGCATAGCGCTGTTCGCGCTGCTTGGCCATCATCCGCTGCAACACCGGCTGCAGGTGCGCGTGCGACGCGGGCAGCACCGGCACCGGATCGTGAATGTGCATGTTCAGCAAGTCGTGCGCAGTTGCAGCGTGGTAGGGCTTGCGGCCCGTCAGCATCTCGTACGTCAGCACGCCCAGGCTGTACAGGTCGCACCGGGCGTCCACTGGCTGGCCCAGCGCCTGCTCCGGGCTGAGATAGTACGGGGTGCCGACGATATCGCCGTCGCCGGTGTCGGTAATCAGCATCGACACCTGCTTGGCGACGCCGAAGTCGGCCAGGGCCAGGCTGCCGTTCTGTCGCAGCATCAGGTTGTCGGGCTTGAGGTCACGGTGCACGATTCCGACGCGGTGGATCGCACCCAGGCCAGCTGCGGTCTGCTTGAGGTAGCCGATCGCGGTGCTCGCGTCGACCGGTTTTCGCAGGCGCGCGGCGAGATCGCCGCAGGGGAAATATTCCATCGCGATATACGCATGGCCGAGGGAGAAGTCCTGGCGGAAGATGCGCGCCACATTCGGATGGCTCACCTGCTCCAGCAAGGCGAACTCCTGGATGAAACGCTGCAATCCGTCGGCCTCGCCGGCCTTGTCCAGGCGCATCACCTTGAGAACCTGGGGCGGCCCCCCATCGCCAGCATCTGCAAGAAAGATCGAGGCCATGCCGCCTTCGCCGATCTTGCGCAGCACCCGGTAACCTTCGACCAGCAGATGGCCGCCAGTCTGCATCGCGGCGGCGGAACCGCCTGCGGCATTGCTGCCGGCCGAACGCTTGCGCCACTGCTGATTCACCGCGATCGCTTCCCGCAGCAGTTCGAACATCCGCGGCGGCGTGCTCGAACCTTTGCGCGGAGCCAGGCCTGTGATCTCCACGATGTCGATGAACGATTCGTCGGGCAAGCCGAGCGAGCCGATCCGGCCCTTTTCGGCCCGGCCGCCCGCGGCCAGGTTGGTGGCGGCGGATGTGGCGATGCTCCAGTGCAGGTCTGTTGCCGTGACTTCCAGGAGGCGTGCAAATTCGACCGCCTCGCCGACCGCATGCACCATTCCCTTGCTGCTGCTCGTCCGCGGCGCCACGTCGGCGGCGCCCAGGTGAACCCCCACAGCGAGTGTCAGTGGAGGCAGGTCACCCATGCCAGGCTGGGCAGCAACCCGCCTGGCGAGTTCCACCACTTCGTGGACGGCGACGATTGCAGCGTGCAGGCCGCGCTGTGCATGATCGGGCCGGATGGCATCCGGCGCGTTCGAGAACACCGCCAGGATCGAATCGGGACGCCGCTGGGCGATTTCGCCGCCCAGCTTGGCGACAGCATCGGAGAGAATCTGCCGCACCTCGTTGACGAAAGAAGTCAGCTCGATGCCGGACATGACGCGGCATGCCTGGGAAAAATTGTGCAGCCGGGCGTAGACGAAGGTGGCGACGGTCTGGGTCGGCCACAGGCTGGTCCGGCTTTCGGCCGCCTCCATGATGGAAGGACCGAACTCCGACACCAGCGGCGCCGCCTCGGTGGGGATGAATTCTTCGGACGTCGCTGCATGTTCGCTAAGCATGTGGTCACGATACCCAAAAAAGCATTTAGTAACAAGTGGTTTCCGATAGTTTCATTTACAGACGGTCCAGGTGTGTAAGAAAAGTCACGAATGCGCACCCGGAAACGGAAAAAGCCGCCCGAAGGCGGCTTTTTCAGAGGCCTGAAGAATTACTTCTTGGCGGCAGAGGCAGCGTCGGTAGCGGACATGGCGGCAGAGCCAGCGGCGCTGTTGGCCGCACCGGCGGACATGGCGGCGGAGCCAGCGGCGCTATTGGCCGAAGCAGCGGCGTTGTTGGC
>JANXVP010000438.1 GCA_025351615.1 Ramlibacter sp.
GGTCCGATGAAGGACACCAGCGACATCACGATCGCCTCGCGAATCGGGTCGATCGGCGGATTGGTCACCTGCGCAAAGAGCTGCTTGAAATAGTTGTAAAGCGGCTTGTCCTTGTTGGAGAGCACGGCCAGCGGGCTGTCGTTGCCCATCGATCCGATGCCCTCCTCGCCTGCCTGCGCCATCGGCGACATCAGGAACTTGATGTCTTCCTGCGTGTAGCCAAAGGCCTGCTGCCGGTCGAGCAATTCGACATGGCTGGCAGGCACGCTTCCCGAGGTGTCCGACAGGTCGTCCAGCTTGATCCGGAGATTTTCGATCCACTGCTTGTACGGCTTGTTGTTGGCGATGCTGGCCTTCAATTCCTCGTCATCGATCATCCGGCCCTGCTCCAGGTCGATCAGGAACATCTTGCCGGGCTGCAGCCGCCACTTGCGCACGATCTTGTTCTCCGGCACCGGCAGCACACCCGACTCGGAAGCCATGATCACCAGGCCATCGTCGGTAACGCAGTAGCGCGATGGACGCAGGCCGTTGCGATCCAGCGTGGCGCCGATCTGGCGACCGTCGGTAAACACGATCGATGCGGGACCGTCCCATGGCTCGAGCATTGCCGCGTGGTACTCGTAGAAGGCCTTGCGGCGCTCGTCCATCGTGGTGTGCTGCTCCCAGGGTTCGGGAATCATCATCATCACCGCCTGGCTGATCGGATAGCCGGCCATGGTCAGCAGTTCCAGGCAGTTGTCGAAGGTCGCGGTGTCCGACTGGCCCGGGAAGCTGATGGGATAGAGCTTTTGCAGGTCAGCGCCGAGCACCGGCGAAGACATCACGCCTTCGCGCGCCTTCATCCAGTTGTAGTTGCCCTTGACGGTGTTGATCTCGCCGTTGTGCGCAACATAGCGATAGGGATGAGCGAGCGGCCACTCGGGAAACGTGTTGGTCGAGAACCGCTGGTGCACCAGACCCAGAGCCGACACGCAACGTGCGTCGGTCAGGTCGAGGTAGTAGGTTCCAACCTGGTCGGCCAGCAGCAGTCCCTTGTAGACCACCGTACGGCTGGACATGCTGGGGACGTAATATTCCTTGCTGTGCTTGAGCTTGAGCCCCTGGATCGCGGCGCTGGCTGTCTTGCGGATGACATACAGCTTGCGCTCCAGCGCGTCCTGAACGATCACGTCGTTGCCGCGACCGATGAAAACCTGGCGCAGGATGGGCTCCTTCATCCGCACGGCCGGCGACATCGGCATGGTCTTGTTGACCGGCACGTCACGCCATCCCAGCAATACCTGGCCCTCGGTCTTGATGGCGCGCTCCAGTTCCTGCTCGCAGGCGAGCCGGGAAGCGTGTTCTTTCGGCAGAAAAACCATGCCGACGCCGTATTCGCCGGGAGGCGGAAGTTCAACGCCGAGTTTTGCCATCTCTTCGCGATACAGCGCATCCGGTAACTGGATCAGGATGCCGGCACCGTCGCCCATCAGCTTGTCCGCGCCGACAGCACCCCGGTGATCAAGGTTCTCCAGAATCTTCAGGCCTTGCTGGACGATCGCATGACTCTTCTCGCCTTTGATGTGGGCGACGAAGCCCACGCCGCATGCGTCGTGCTCATTCGCGCCGGAATACAGGCCGTGCTCTTGCAGATAGGAAATTTCGGCAGCCGTAGTCATCGCGCCATCCTGAATTGATTCGGGGGAAAGAAAGCATACTGCACTGCACAAAGAACGCAAGCCAAACAATTGGGGTCAGATTCTAATTAAAGCAAACTCTCACTACTCACTCCACAATCGGGGACAGATCAATCTTGCCGCTCGACCTTGAACGGTCTACCAGACTTTGCTTTCTCCAACCGCCGCAACGTGCGCTTCTGAAGATCTGCGACATAATCGACGTCGCCCAACGCCCAGCCCATCAACGCAGACTGAGTGAGTACTTGCTGCTGCTTAAAAGTGATCCCGGTTGCCACCATCTCCTGATACGCGATTTCCCTTGCAAATGGCGTGTTGCCGAGCGACCAGTAGAGAGGGTGCGGAGTCACCACGTTATCAGCGTGCAGTCCTGCGTAATGGGCATGACTCGACCAGGGATAGTCATTCGCGGTCGCCGTTAGACCGGCCCGGACAGGGTTGAGATCCATGTACACCATGCACGCCAGCAAGTGCCTGTCGGCCTGGATCAGAGTCGACCGGTATCGCCCCTCCCACAACGTGCCGGTCCGGCCTTGCTGCTGGTTGAAATGGCGGACATAACGCCGTCCCACAGCCTGCATCAGCAAAGGCAGGCCATCCTGGGTCGCAGGCGTAGCCAGCAGATGAAAATGGTTGGTCATCAGGACGTATGCATGCACTTGCACCTGGAACTTATGCGCGTTCTCGTCGAGCAATTCCAGCAAGATCCTGTAGTCGGCCGCAACGGAAACAATCGGCTGCCGGTTGTTGCCGCGCTGGATCAGGTGGTGGGGATACCCGGGGACTGTGAGACGGTGAAGGCGCGCCATCGCGCCATCTTAATTGGAATCTGACCCCGATTTAGCCACCGATTTAGCCAGTTCTGGGTAGCGCAGCGGCTCGAGCGTCTGGACGCCGAATTCGTGGAGCAAAGCCCGCAGCTTTTCGGCCTGGGCTGCCCTTGGCTGGCCCGTGTAGCGAGCCAGAATCAACTCGTTCTTCATGCTGTGCTCCCAGCCGACCAGTTCGGTGACGGTAACCTGGTATCCCATGGCCTCGAGATAAAGGCACCGGAGCACATTGGTCAGCTGGCTTCCCATCTCGCGGGTATGCAACGGGTGCCTCCACAGTTCCGCGAGCGGCGTGCGCGAAAGCGACAGGCCCTTGGTCTGCCGCAGGCGCCCCGCCAGTTCAGCCTGGCAGCATGGCACCAACACCATGAAGCGCGCCCGTTTGCGCAACCCGAAGGCGATTGCATCATCGGTCGCGGTATCGCAAGCGTGCAGCGCAGTGACCACGTCGATCTGCTGCGGTAGTTCGTCGTTCGCGGCCGCGTCGGCCGCACTGACGTTGAGAAAGGACATCCGGTCAAAGCCAAGACGCGTTGCCAGCTGGCGCGACTTGTCCACCAGTTCGGTCCGGATTTCTATTCCGTAAATGTGACCACCGGACCGGCTCTTGAAAAACAGGTCATAGAGAATGAAGCCGAGATACGACTTGCCCGCACCGTGATCGGCAAGCGTGGCACCTGCACCGCCGTCCGCGTCCAGTTCGAGCAGCAGCTTCTCCACGAACTGATAGAGGTGGTACACCTGCTTGAGCTTGCGGCGTGAGTCCTGATTGAGCTTGCCATCACGGGTCAGGATGTGCAGCTCCTTGAGCAACTCAAGCGACTGCCCGGGCCGGACGTCGGTCCCGGGTGAGCCCGCCGGCTCCGGCCCGGGAGGGTGCCTGCTGTTACCGGCTTTGATGGTCCACCCCCCCATTGAGCGCCGCCCAGCCTTCGGGGCCGAGGGCCCTCAGGGTCCTGATATTGGCACCGTAGATTGACTCGGGGTTAGGGAACGCCTGCACCGCCCGTTCGACACCGGCTTCCCGCAGCAGATGGAGCGTCGGGTAAGGGGAGCGGTTGCTGAAATTGGCCATGTCTCCCTCGTCCAGATCCGCAAAGCAGTAGTCCGGATGGAAGCTGGCGAGCTGGATCACGCCTTCATAGCCCTTCTTGCGGATCAAGCGCTCACCGCCGACGACAACGCCATTGAAATCCAGAAACTGTTGCATGCCATAGGGAATGACCAGCAGCGTGGTTTCGCGTTCGTCTGCATCGCATGCCACGAGCGCGTGGAGTTCCGCGACGAGGTCGTGCAGGACTTGGGCCGCGGAGTCTGCGTCAGTGACGGCGAAATGAACCTGCCCCTTGGCCAGGACGGCCTTGGCGAAAGGGCACAGGTTCAAGCCGATCACAGCCCGCTCCAGCCAAGCCCGGGTGGCAGCAAGCACGACCGCGTGCGACGGCGCCATGGCTCAGCAGAAACGGCTGGGCTGCCCGCAGACCATCTTCGCCAGTTCGTCCAGCACGGCAGATTGAACCTGCGCGGCCGGCCAGGTCGTATGGCTCAGTCCGAAGCCGGTGAGATTGGCGAGTCGGAAACTCAACACCGCGTTCTCATGGTCGGGGGTCACCCGGATATTGCCCCGCGAATGCGTGATGTATTCCAGCCGAACCAGCTGCAACGTGTTTTTTTCGGGATGACGCACTTCATGGCGCTCGTGCTGGACCCAGCCTGCCGCCATCCGCGCCTCCAGTCGCTGCAGATCCGGCAGGAAATTGGCCGACACGCTTCCGGAAACGGGCTGGCCGGTGCGCGGCACGATCTGCCAGCCGACGGCGACGTAGTCAAACACCTCCCGGTCTCGGAGCATCTTTTTGCGCGCATCGATCTGGAAGCCGTTCAGCTTCATGTCCGGCCATGGGGTCTTGCCGTCAAGGCTGAGACGGGGACCGTCGGGCTCGATGATGTTGAGCTGCCGCACCATTTCCTCAAGGTAATACTGCACCGTCTTGCAGGCATGCTCGGCGGCCAGCGTGCTGGCGTGCTGGTTCGCCTGCTGCTCGTCCTGGCGGTTGCGCACAGCGCTGGCCTGGACCTTGAGTTGGTCGAGAAAACTCATTCAGTCCTCCATGTTGGCCGGTGCATGTCTGATTCTAGGGGCGCGCAGATACTTCGGGGGCTCGCCGCACCGCAGTTCGCAGCCGATTACGGGCTGCTAGCGTCAGCGCGATACCCGTCAGCGCGCAGACTCCAGTCACCAGCCAGGTCCATTCCCATCCCCCGGCCCGGTGCGCGACCCAAGCCACCAGCGGTGGGCCTGCGAACTGGCCCACGGACGACCATTGCTGCATCCAGCCAACGGTGGTCGAGATCGTTCCTTCGTCAGGAGCCACACGCACGGCCAGCGAAAACAGGGTCCCGGGAATCATTCCTCCCATGGATGAAAACATCAGGATCGCGCCATAGCGCAATGCAGCAGAGAGCATGGGCGGCAGTTCGCCCACCAGCGGCCCGAACGCAATCCACGCGCCGAAGCCCATCGCTGCGTAGCCGGCGAGCAGAAGGCGGTCTGGCCGCACGCCTCGATGGAGCATCCGACCCGAGGCAAGATTACCGACGATGTTGGCAGCCGCGGCAATGGAGGTGGCAACCGCTGTCCAATTGGTGGGCAGGCCAGCTTGCGAATACATCGACGGCAGAAAGCCGATGACCGAGATCCACTGGGCTGAATAAACTGCAAAGCACACGGCGACCAGCCAAGGCCCTTGCGAGCTGAGGGTGTCGCGCAACCGCACTGACCAGCCCGCACGTGCGGCGGCGCTCCCATGCGAGCGCGCATCGGCAGGCACAAATGCTGCCACCGACAGTGCCATGGCAACAGTGGCCGCCGCGAGAACTTTCCATAATGCTTGCCATCCCCATATGGCCGTCACCATGGGCGCGCCCAGCAGCGCGAGCGCGGTCCCCAAGGGCATGAACGCGCTCCAGATCCCAAGCGCACCACTCAACCGGTCCGCTGCGACCAGGCGCCGGATCAGTCCTGGGCCAGGCATCGTGACCAGCAGGAAACCCAGTCCCTCAAACGCTCGCAGCAGCATCAGTTCAGCTGGGTGGCGCGCCGATGCGCCCAACGCACTGGCGCCCGCGAGAATCCATAAACCGCTGAGCATGGTGCGCCGCAAACCGATTGCGTCAGCCATCAAGCCGACAGCAATGCCAAGTGTCATGCCAGCGAGCTGGACCAGAGACAGCAGGAAACCGGCTTGCACCAGGCTGACCCCGAGCGCGTCTCGCAACACCGGCAAGGCGGCCGCAAGTTTGCCAACGTGCAGCGCCGCACACACGCCGGC
>JANXVP010000451.1 GCA_025351615.1 Ramlibacter sp.
CGCAGGCAGCTTCATCCTGCTCTCGCTCGCGCTCGGCATCCCGGGCAGCCCGATCTTCGTCAGCCCCTGGTGGCTGGCGTTCACCGCCTTCGTCGGCGTCAATCTGCTGCAGAGCGCTCTGACCAGGTGGTGCCTGATGGAGACCATCATGCGCAAGCTGGGCGCCCGTCCTGGCAACTGAAGGAGCGGCGCCATGCACCTCGTCTGCCCCTTTTGCTCACTGCGCGAGTTCGGGGCTGCGCTGGCCGCGGTCTGGATTGCGGCGACGTCCGCTCCCGCGGCGGCCACCGACCTGATGCAGGCGTGGCGGGCCGCCCAGGCGCATGACCTGGACTATGCGGCATCCCGCGCCACGCAACAGGGGGGTGAAGCCCGGCGCAGCCAGGCCAGAGCGCTCTGGCGGCCGACGGTACTGCTGACCGGCACGACGGGGCTGGCCGGGAGCGACACTGCGGTCAGCGGCGCTCAGTTCTCGGCGCCGGGCTTCGGCACATCGGGGGGCGTGGGGTTTACGACCTCGGTCAACCGCGGAGCGTTGGGACGGTGGGCACTGGCTGCGAGCCTGCCCCTGGTCAGTCGCGAGCGCGACGCCCAAGGCCGGCAGCTCGCGCTGTCGGCCGACAGCGCCGATCTCGAATGGCAAAGCGCCCAGCAGATGCTGATGCTCAACACGACGCAACGCTACTTCGACGTCGTTCTGGCCGGTGAGTCGCTGCGGGTATTGCGCCGGCAGCAGGTCGCGGTAGGCCGGGCGCTGGCGGAAACGCAGGACCGCTTTCGGCTCGGCGATATACCGGTGACCGACACCTACGAGGCCGCTGCACGGTCCGAGGCCATTGCCGCTCAGGCCCTCGCGCTCGACACCGATTTGCAGTTGAAGCAGGCCGCTTTCGGCGACGCCACAGGCATGCAGTCGGCTCCCGAGCAATTCCGGTCGCCGGCTCCAGATGCAAGGCCGGCCGACGCGCAAACCATTGAGTTCTGGTTATCCGAAGCGTCGGCTCGCAACCCGTTGCTGCGGATGCAGATTGCAGCGGTGGAGTCGGCAAGACAGGAGGCCGCCAAGTCCAGCGCGGCCCTCTCGCCGAGCGTCGATCTGGTCGCACAGGTCGGCGGTGAGCGTCTGGGCGGCAGGGGGGACTTCGGCAGCGCCAGCAACAGCTCCGCCAACCGGATGGTCGGCGTGCAACTCTCGGTGCCGCTCTATACCGGCGGCATGCGCAGCGCGCGCCAGCAAGAGGCCCTGAGCGGGATCGAAAAGGCCCAGGCTCAAGCCGACCGCACCGGCCAGCAGATTGCGCAGCAGACCCGCGCCGCCTGGCTGGGGCTGACGGTCGGGGCCGCTCGAATCAATGCGCTGTCGCAGGCGCTGGCGTCGAGCGGGATGCGCCTGGAGGCCACGCGCCTGGGCCGCGAGGTCGGCGACCGCACTACGCTGGACCTGCTCAATGCCGAGAACGATGCCGCCAGCGCCGAGCTGACGCTGTTGCAGGCCCGAATCGAGCTGCTCATGAATCGCCTGCGACTGGCCGCGGTGGCAGGCCGGCTCGACGAAGGATGGCTGCAGTCCGTCAACGCTTCATTGCAAGCGCCGGGCGGCCGCTGAGTCCTGCCTCGTCCAATCCCTGGGGAGTGTCCAGATCCATCGGCCCGGACCAGGTTGAGGTTGGTGTCCGGGCTGATCGCCACGGCGGCTCGCTGATACCACGATCGCCGTCTCGCGCCGCCATGTGCTGAAATACCCGAGGATAAACTGGCGGCCAGTGCCTGGTATGCGTCGCACTGGGTCCTGGCGGCCGCATGTCTGGTGCCCGGATTCAAATTGGCACACTGAGCTCAAGCCGCTGCTGCTGCAGGACCCCCCTTCCGCCGATCCCATGTCAGGACATCACGTGCCCGCTTCAACCAGCTCCGCCGGACCGGCCGTGCCAAAACGGCTGATCATCGGCATCAGTGGCGCCTCCGGCGCGATCTACGGGATCCGCATCCTGCAGGCGCTGCACGGGTCGCCGATCGAGACCCATCTCGTGATGACCGAGTCGGCGCGCGTCACCCTGGCTGCCGAAGTCGAGATGACTGCGCAAGAGGTTGAAGCCCTTGCCGCCGAAGTTCACAACGTGCGCAATGTCGGAGCCAGCATTGCTTCCGGCTCGTTCAAGACGATGGGCATGATCGTCGCGCCCTGCTCGGTCCGCTCGCTTTCCGAAATCGCGTGGGGCATGACCAGCAGCTTGCTGACCCGGGCCGCCGACGTCGCGCTCAAGGAGCGTCGGCGCGTGGTGTTGATGTTGCGTGAAACGCCGCTGCACATCGGGCACCTGCGGTCCATGCTGCAGGCTGCTGAAAGCGGCGCAATCATCATGCCGCCGGTGCCGGCGTTCTATGCAAATCCGAAGTCGCTCGATGAAATGGTCGACCACACGGTGGGGCGCTGCCTGGACCTGTTCGACATCGACACCCATCTCGTCAACCGCTGGAACGGCCTTGGAAAATGACCCTGCGGCGGCCCCCGCGGGCCGGGTTCTGACGCTGCGTGGCATCGAAGAACTGGCGCGGGGTCTGGGTATGCCCCAGCCACGCCTGAACGAAGTGTTTGTTCCGTTGCGGTCAGCCCCCTATCCCGCACGGCCTCCCAATCCGCGTGCCCGGTAGAGCCGGCCGTCCTGGCTGCTGACGTAAAGCTCGTCGAGCGCAGCGCCACCGAAAGCGCAGCGCACAGGGGCATCGCCGGGGAAGGCGTGGGTCTCCAGCAGGCGCCCCGAAGCAGCAAACAGGGAGATCATTGGACCGGGCCCGGCATCGCGGCTGCCACCGCACGCAATGACGCAGCCCTTCTCCCCAAGGCACAAGCCTTCGATGCCCCGGTGTGGACCCCGGGAATCGCGGCCGAAGGTCTGAAGCACCTGATACGGCCCAACCGTGCCGTCCATGCGCACCGGGTAAGCGCGCAGTTCCCGCACCGGTGTGCGTTCGGTGTCGCCCTCGGAGACGTACAGCGTCCGCTCGTCGGCCGACAGCAGGACGGCCCTGGGCACGGTGGTGTCGAACGTGATGCGCCTGATCTGCCAGGCCCGGCGGTCGTCTCGTTCCAGCCGAAGCACCGATGCGTGGTCGAGCGGCGGAAAGACCTGGGGCCCGAATGCATGGACGCCATGGTGGGGGTCCGAAAACCAGACGCGCTCGCGGCTGTCGACAACGAGGTCGCACGGATGGTTGTGCACGGCCCCGGCAATCCGCAGGCCCGTCACCGTGGCCCTGCCGTCCGCCAGATACTGGATGACGCGGCGCCCGCCTTCCTGCGCGGCAAACACCGATCCGTCCCGTGCAACGGCCAGGCCGTTGACACGGCCGGTGTACTTGCGCCAGTCGCTGGTGACTCCGGTCACAGGATCGAAGCGTTTGACCAGCATCGCTTCCGGCACGCTGAACAGCACCGCTTGCCCGTCCCAGGCAACGCCGCCCATGCTGCCCGGGAAAGGCCCGGCGACGGGCTCGAAAATCCAGTCCCGGCCCGTTGCTGAATTCACCATGGCGCCACTCCCGGAATCTTCAGCCGGGTTCGCAAGAGCTGCTGGAAGGTCGTGATGTAAAGCGATTGCATGTCGTCGTCGCCCCATGCCATGTTGGTGCAGTGGCCCGGGATCCGCAGCCGGCCCAGCAGGCGTCCGTCGGCGCCGACGATGTGAACGCCGCCTGGCCCGGTGCAATACACGTTGCCCTCCACGTCCACCTTCATGCCATCGGCGACCCCCGCCTCCGCGCCCTCCAGCTTGTGGAATAGCCGGCCCGGGCCGACGGTGCCGTCGCTGTTCACGTCGAACACCCGGATCAGGCCCTGCATGGTGTCGTTGACATAAAGCTGCTTCTCGTCGGGCGAGAACGCCAGCCCGTTGGGATACGCACAGTCGGCGATCGCCAGCGTCACTGCTGTGCCGTCGGGTGACAGGCGATAAACGCCCTGCACATCCAGGTAACGTTGCACATCCTCGGCGACCATGCCGGGGATGACCAGGCCTCCGGCCGAATCGGTCCACCAGGTGGAGCCGTCGGATTTCACGACGATGTCGTTCGGGCTGTTGAATTTCTTGCCATCGTAGTGCTCGGCAATCGTCTTGATCACGCCGTCGTGCTCGAAGCGCCAGATGCTGCGGCTGCACCAGCCCGCGACCACCAGCCGTCCCTCCCGGTCGAAGGTCATGCCGTTGGCGTGCCTTGACGGCCGAAGCACCACCTCCCGCCCGACGCCGGGCGTCCAGCGCCAGATCGTGTTGCCGATGATGTCCACCCAGTACATCACCTTCTTGCGGCGGTCCCACACCGGGCCCTCCCCGAAACTCATGCCCTGGGCGATGCTGTCCAGCGGCAGCTGCCGGTCAGCCACCCGGTCGAAACCCTCCGCGCGCAGGTCAGTATCCATGACGTCCTTCCGGTGTCCAGCCATGGGGCGCGAACGCCGCCACATCGCTGACCACATCCACAACCACCGGCTTGTTCAGCGCCAGCGCACGGGTCAGCGCCTCTTTCAGTTGCCCGGGGTGTTCCACACGAATCCCTTCGCATCCCAGCGACCGCGCCACAGCGGCGAAGTCGATCTTCTCGAACCGCCACAGGTCTTCGGTGCGCGCGTCCGCGGCGCCGCCGGCCGGATACACCTTGTCCCACAGCGGAATTTCCTGGTTCAGCGCGCTGTTGTTGTTGACCACCACGACCAGGTTGATGCCGAAGCGGGCAGCCGTCTCCAGCTCCCCCACGTGGTAGTAAAACGCGCCATCGCCGGTGAAACAGACCACCGCACGGTCTGGAAAGGCGCACTTGACACCCATTGCGCCCGGAAAACCCCAGCCCATCGAGCCGGCCGCACGGATGTGGCGTTGCTCCGGCTTGTCAAGCTCCACCATCGCCGCGCACCACATGCCCGAATGGCCGGTGTCCGACACCAGGATGCCGCCCGCGGGCAGGACCTCCGTGATTTCCTGGCACAGGCGCTCGGGCCGGATGGGGACGGCATCGGACTTGAGCCACGCGTCGAATGCATGGCGCCAGTTCGCGACCAGTGCCGCGGTCCGTTCGGTCCAGGCAGTGCGCCCGGGAGGCGCGGCAGCCGGCGCTGCTGCGATCAGCGCCGCAAGCGTCGCTTGGGCATCGCCCGCCAGCGAGACGGCGTTCGGATAGTTTCGGCCCAGTTCCTGGGCATCGATGTCGAGCTGGATCACGCTTGTGCCTTTGCGGGGCACCTTCCAGTCGACCGTGACCTGGCCACCGGTATGGCTTCCGATGAAGAACACCAGGTCGGCCTCGCACACTGCCCGGTTGGCGCACTCGCGCGAATACGAGCCCACCACGCCCACCGACAGCGGGTGGCGTTCATTGATGGTGCCCTTGGCGTTGAGCGACGTCGCAACCGGAATCTGCAGCCGCTCGGCAAGCGCCACCACTTGCGCCTGGGCCGACGACGACACGACGCCTCCGCCGGCGACGATGATCGGACGCTGAGCGCTCATCAGCATCGCCATGGCCTGGGCGATCGAGGTCGCGTCCGCGACCGGACGGAAAGGCGGGACCCGGCCGAAGCGTGGCTCGGGGATCATGTCGAGGTCGGCCTTGGCATAGGACGAGTTGCCATGCGGCCCCCGGATCTGCAGGTGCACTGGGCCTGGAGCGCCGGTGGTGCACGCGCGGAAAGCCTGTCGCAACAGGTCCGGCAGGCGGCTGACGTCGTCGACCCGCACATTGAACTTGGTCACCGCGTCGAATTGCGAGAGGTCTTGCACTTCCTGGTACGCATTGCGGTACTGCGCATGAACCGGGGGGCCACCGCTGATCGCGATCACCGGCGAGCCGGCCATGCAGGCGTCGCGCAGGCCGGCCGCGAGATTCGAAGCGCCGATCTGCTGCGCCATGCAGATGCCGGGCTTGCCGCTGGCACGCGCATAGCCGTCGGCCATGTAGGCAGCGGACTTTTCCCCGTGCGTCATGATGCGGCGGATCGGCAGCTTCTCCATCTCCGCGATGCCTCCCAACATGATGGCCGGGATATAGAAAATGTGGGACACCCCGTAGCTGTCGAGCATTTGGGCAAACAGGCGTGATCCGGTCATTTCAGGCATCGCTACTCCAGTCATGGCGCCGCCGATCGTAGGGGACGCAACCGATTCCGGAAAGGAATCTTTTCTTATCGGTCGAGGCCGAAAAGTTATAGTCTGGTCCCATGACCTTGCAGCAATTGCGCTACCTGTGCGGCGTGGTGGACGCGGACCTCAGCATCTCGCGCGCTGCACGCATCCTGCACACCTCCCAGCCCGGCATCAGCAAGCAGATCCAGTTGCTGGAACGCGAGATGGGCGTCGATCTGTTGATCCGGCAAGGCAACCGGATCGCGGGCCTGTCCGATGCTGGCCGCGAGGTGCATGCGGTGGCGCGCCGCATGCTGCTCGACGCGGAGCACCTCAAGCGGATTGGCGACGAACACCTGCACTTGGCCAAAGGCGGCCTGGTCGTGGCAACGACGCACATTCAGGCCCGGTACATGCTGCGTGAAGTGATCCGGCGGTTCACGGGACAATATCCCGACGTGCGGCTCGTCCTGCGCCAGGGCAGCCCCGAGCAGATCGCCGACTGGGTCGTTTCAGGCGAAGCCGACATCGGAATCGCGGGCCGGCCGCCCCGGACTGTGCCCGAACTTGTGCTCCTGCCCGGCAAGGCAATCGACCGCTGCGTGATCGCGGTGCGCGACCACCCGCTGTTGAAGTCACGCGCCAGGCTCACGCTTCAGGCGATTGCCGCGTATCCCATCATCACGCTCGACGCCAGTTTCGCGGGCGGGTGGGCGGTTCGCAACGCGTTTCAGGCCGCCGGCATCACGCCCAACATTGTCTTGAGCGCGATCGACGTGGATGTGATCAAGACTTATGCGGAAATGGGACTTGGAGTGGCCATCGTTCCTTCGGTCGCCTTCGAACCGGCGCGTGATAAAAAACTCGGAATGCGCGCGGCCGGGGCACTGTTCGCGCCGACCGTGACCCAGATCGAATTGCGTCGCGGGAACTACCTGCGCAGCTACATGGTCGACTTCATCGGCATGGTGCAGCCGGCCTGGAACCGCGCCGCGATCGAAAACGCCTTGCGCTCGGGCGGGGTCGAACCATAAGCTGCTGGCATTGCCCCATAGGCAAATAGTCTTTTACAGAATAATGCTGTCGCCGTAGCATGGCTGGCAAGCGATGTTCCGGCATCGCAATTTCCATGGAGATCGACCTCATGCAGCAGCGAGTCCACCCGCTAGTCCCGTCGTCCGGCCGGATGGGGGGGCGTTTGTGGTGCGCCCTGGTGGTCGGTGCGCTGTGCTCGATCGCGTCAGCGCAGGATTTCCCCAGTCGAACCACGCGCGTGGTCGTCGGCCCGGGCCCCGATGCGCTCGCACGCATCATCGGACAGAAGCTCAGCGAAAGCTGGGGACATCCGGTGATCGTCGACCAGCGGCCCGGCGCCGGCGGGATTGTCGCTGCCGACGCAGTGGCGAAGTTGGCGCCGGACGGCTACACGCTGCTGCTGTCCACCGGCTCGTACACCATCAACAGCATCCTGCAGCCCAAATCACCTTACGACTTCGAGCGCGATCTGGCGCCAGTGAGCCTGATTGCCACCCTGCCTTTCATTCTGGTGGTCAATCCGGCCGTCCCCGCGCACTCCCTGAAAGATCTGGTGGCACTTGCCAGGTCGCGCCCCGGCAAACTCAACTATGCCTCGTCGGGCAAGGGCACACCGCCCCACCTGGCCGGCGAAATGCTCAAGCAGATGGCGGAGATCGATATGGTGCATGTCGGCTACAAGGGTGCGGCGCCAGCTGTCAGCGACGTGATCGCCGGGCAGGTTGAAATGATGTTCGTGCCCGCGCCGACCGGCCTGCCACTGGTCAAGGCAGGCAAGCTGCGGGCCATTGCCGTCAGCAGCCCCCGGCGATACACCGGCCTTCCTGACGTTCCAACCGTGGCCGAACAGGGCTATCCCGACTTTGCGGTCGTGGGCTGGAACGGCATCCACGTCGCTGCCAAGACGCCGCCCGCCATCGTCGAAAAACTGGCAGTCGAGCTCGCGCGGATCATGCACACGCGGGATGCCCAGGAAAAAGCGGAGGCGGCAGGCTTCGCACCTGCGGGATCGACCCGGCAGGAATTCGACACCTTCGTCCGCGCCGACATCGCGCGCGCGGCCCGGGTGATCAAGGCCGGCAATATCCAGCCTGACTGAGGAAGCACCATGCCGATACCGATGAGGCCGCTGCGTCGGGTCGTCACTGGCCAGGACGCGGATGGCCGTTCAACTGTGCTTTACGACAGCGCTGCGCCCAATGTCAACGTCGGCGGTGTCGCCGCCAGTGCCGGCATGACCGACATCTGGGCTTTCGCCCGCTGTCCGGTCCCGCTCGGCGGAACCCGCGACGACGGCGCAGGGCCCTTTCGTTTTGACCCGCCAGCGCTGGGCGGCCACCTGCGCGTGGTGCACTCCGCCGACAAGCCGCTGAACTACGACCCCACGACCGACACGACGGCCGTGCCTGCTCACCCACCGCGCAGGCGCCCGGGTGGCCACACCTGGGACCGCGGCGGCCAGAACGCGTTCAGTTCTCCGGTCCATCGTTCCCAAAGCGTGGACTACGGGGTGCTGATGGAAGGGCTGCGCACGCTGCGCCTGGATGATGGGGACCGGTTGCTGCATCCTGGGGACACCGTGGTGCAGCTCGCCAATTGGCACGGATGGACCAACCCCGATGCCCCGAGCCTGATGGCGTTTGTCATGATGGGAAGCGCCCGTGAATGAGGGCGACGCGTGGAGTCGATAGCCCGGCGGCCGGTGCGCCGCATCGTGACCGCGGACGGACCCGACGGCCTGTCGCTGGCGCTCAGCGACGCAGCCGTGGACGACGTGTTGCGCGATCCCGCCCGGCCAGGTTTCCAGAGCACCCGGGTCTGGGCAACAGACCGGACCCCAGCTGTCGCGCTGACTGCCCAAGCCGTGGCCCGGCTTCCGGGGCTGATCGAGCCCCCGCCTGGAGGCGCGCTTTTCCGGATCGTCACCATACCGCCGGACGCTGTCTGGGACCCGCATGTTTCGCCGGAAGCGGCCCATGCTTTTTTTAAGGCCGCCGCCGCCGGGCATGCGTGGTGCGGTGCCGGTTCGCGCCATCTCTACATGCAGCAGAGCTGCACGCTGGAGTTCTGCGTGGTGCTCGAGGGTGAGCTCGTCCTCGTCCTCGATCTGGCGGAAGTGGCGCTGCGTGCTGGCGACACCGTGGTGCAGCGCGGCACTCGCCATGCATGGAGCAATCGCTCCGGTCGTCCCGCCGTGCTGGCGGTTTCTTCGCATGACGGAGAGCGAACCAGCCACCAGCCCGATTCAAAATTGGACTGATGGCTGAGGGCAATCTTATTTCTTGACCAGCGGACAGGTGGAGTCGGACAGCGGTCCGAACGCTTCTTCGCCGCTCATCTTTTTCACCACCTTGTAATAGTCCCACGGGTACTTGGATTCCTGCGGCGTCTTGACCTGCATGACGTACATGTCGTGAATCATGACGCCGTCCTGGCGGATGTAGCCCCCCTTGGCGAACATGTCGTTGATCTTCATCTTCTTCAACTCGGCCATGACCTTGACTGAATCGGTGGAGTTCGCCGCCTTCACCGCGTTCAGGTAGGTGATGGTCGCCGAATAGTAGGCAGCCTGGTTCATGGTCGGCTCCCTTTTCATCTTGGCGAAATAGCGCTTGCCGAAGGCCCGCGTCTGCTCGTCGAGGTCCCAGTACCAGCCGGTCGTGAGGTACAGGCCCTGCGCGGTTTGCAGGCCCAGGCTATGAATATCGCTGATGAAAGCGAGCAGTGCAGCCGGCTTCATGGTCTTGGTGATGCCGAATTCGTTGGCCGCCTTCAGCGAGTTGGTGAAATCATTGCCCGCGTTGGACAGGCCCAGAACCTGCGCCTTGGAGCCCTGGGCCTGCAACAGGAAAGACGAGAAGTCGGATGCCGACAGCGGCACGCGCACGGCGCCCAGCGATTTGCCGCCGTTGGCGACGACCACCTTGGTGGCCGCATCCTGCAACTGCGTGCCGAACGCATAGTCCGCCGTCAGGAAATACCAGCTCTTGCCCCCGGCGTTCGTGATGACGCTGGCCGTACCGTTGGCCAGTGACGTGGTGTCATAGGCATAGTGCACCGTGTATGGCGTGCAGTCCTGGTTGGTCAGCGACGCCCCGGCCGCGCCGATCGCAATGAAGGGCACCTTCTTCTCGCTGGCCACCTTGGCCATGGCGATGCTGACGCCGGTGTTGGAGCCGCCGAGCAACATGTTCAGGCCGTGCAGGTCAGCCCATTCGCGGAACTTGGAAGCTCCGATGTCCGGCTTGTTCTGGTGGTCGGCGTTCAGGAACACGATCTTCCTGCCGATGACGCTGCCCCCGAAGTCGGAAATGGCCATCTTCGCCGCTTCGATTCCGCCTTGTCCGATCACATCCGCATACAAGCCGGACATGTCGTCAATGTCGCCGATCACCACTTCGTTCGCGGCGGCCATGGCCAAGGGAGTTGAGAACGCTGCGGCGAATGCACAGACCAGCGCGGTCCTGGAGAGAAGTTTCATGCCTGTTTCCTGATGAAGGTTGGGAAGTGCGAAGCCCGTCAAAGGGCAACCTTTCCAGATTACACGAGCGGCCAGTTTGGGCCACTTCGGGCAAACCAGAATCGCACAGCCATCGGGCCGGCCACCCGGAGCACTCAAATGCTCAATCCAGCTGTGCGCCCGACTCTTTCACGATCCTGGCCCAGCGCACCAGGTCGTCGCGCATCAGGCTGGCCAACTGCTCCGGCGTGCCCGGCGCGGATTCGACGCCCAGGCCCACCAGCCGCTCCTTCATCTCGGGGTTGTCCATGATCCTGGTGATCTCGGTGTGAAGCCGGGCGATCACTTCCCTGGGCGTTCCGGCCGGAGCGAACAGCCCGTACCAGGCGTTGGCGTACAGACCCGGAATGGTTTCCGCCAGGGTCGGCAACTCTGGCGCGAGCTGCGTCCGCTTCTCGGTGCAGACGCCCAGCGCTCGCAACTGGCCGCTGCGCACAAAGGGCATCAGCCCGGCCAGGCTGCCGAAGGTCATGGGCACCTGCCCAGCCACCACGTCCGTCGCGGCTGCCGCGGCGCCCCGGTATGGCACGTGCACGATGTCGACTCCGGCAGCGGTCTTGAGCATTTCGCCCAGTAGATGGTTCACCGTTCCGTTGCCGGCCGACGCGTAGTTGAACTTGCCCGGCTGGGCTTTCGCCAGCGCCACCAGCTCGCGCAGATTCCTCGCGGGGACCGAGGGATTCACGGCGAGCATGTACGGCGCAACCCCCACCACCATGATCGAGTCGAAGTCCTTGACCGGATCGAAAGGCACCTTGCGGTACAGGAACGGGTTGATAGTCTGCACGCTCTGCGCGTTGAGTAGCAGGGTGTAACCATCCCGGGGCTGCCGCGCGACGTAAGCCGTGCCCAGATTGCCCCCGGCCCCCTGCCTGTTCTCCACGATGACGGGGCTTGCGAAAGTCGCCGCGAGCTTTTGTGCCAGTGCCCGGCCGATGACGTCGTTGGCGCCGCCCGGTGCCTGGGGCACGATGATGGTGATGACCTTGGAAGGGTAAGGTTCAGCCGCGCGAGCGGCAGCGCCCCAGAAGAAAGGAGCGGCCAGCGACGCCGCCCCAGCGATGATTTTCCGTCTTGAGGCCATGTTGTCTCCTGCGATAGCGGACCGCAATCATGCACTCGCGACCCGCCGTGCTAACGCGGCCGCCCCGCTGGCAGAACCGCTGAGCGGAAAGAGCACCGCGAGCTGGATGTCGTCCTTGCGGCTGAAGGCCCTTGAATGCAGCAGGCTTGCCCAC
>JANXVP010000462.1 GCA_025351615.1 Ramlibacter sp.
CGGCGCGATCGTCAAGGGCCCTGTGCCTCTGCCGACGCGCATGAAGCGCTTCGACATCCTGCGTTCGCCGCACGTCAACAAGACCAGCCGCGACCAGTTCGAGATCCGCACCCACCAGCGCCTGATGGACATCGTCGACCCGACCGACAAGACGGTGGACGCGCTGATGAAGCTGGACCTGCCGGCGGGTGTCGATGTCGAGATCAAGCTGCAATAAGCGCTACCGCAGCCAGGAAAAAGCCGCCCAACCGGGCGGCTTTTTCCTGGGGGTGGGCGTAATGTCAGTCGCCGTTCAACCATTCCTCATACGGCTTAAAACTGTACGGCCGGCCGAGGAAGTCTTGCACCAACCTGGCGGCCGGCTTGCTGCCACCCGGCTCGAGTACGGTGCGTCGGTACTTCGCCGCCATCCTGGGTTTCATGATGTCGCCCTGCGCGCTGAACGCGCTGAACATGTCCTTGGCGATCACCAGCGACCACATGTACGTGTAGTACACGGCCGAATAGCCGTCGAGATGCCCGAACGACTCCTGGAAATACGTGCCGGGCACGGACTTGTACGGCGTGTATTTCTCCTGCAGCTGCGCGCTGAGCCGGGTCGTGTCCAGCCCTTTCGGGTCACGGTTGTGGAAGTCCAGGCTGATCGCCGCGTAGTACATCTGCTGGCGCACGAACAGGCCCTTGCCGTAGTCGTCGGCCAAACGGAGTTTGCTGGCCAGCTCGAGCGGAATAGGCTTTTTCGTCTGGTAGTGGATTGCGAACGACTGCAAAGTCTTGGGGTCCCTTGCCCATTCCTCGAGCATCTGCGACGGCGCCTCAACGAAATCGCGTTCGTTCGCGATGCCGCTGATGCCCGCCCAGCGCTGGTGACCGCCCAGCACACCGTGCAACAGGTGGCCGAACTCATGGAAAAAGGTGATCACATCGGTGTATTCGAGCAATCCGGGATCGTCGGCAGTGGGCCTGGCGAAATTGCAGATCAGCGCGCCCTCGGGCAGTGCAACGCCTTTCTTGCCCGTCAGCACGCCGAAGTTGGCGTAGTGCTTGTACTTGTTTTCGCGCGGGTGCATGTCCAGGTAGATGCGCCCGAGCAGGCGCGAGCCTTCGAACACGTCATAGGTTTCGACATCGGGGTGCCACACTTTGGCGGCTGACACGCGCTGATACCGGATGCCGAACAGCTTGCCCGTGGTCGCGAGCACAGCGTTTTTCACGTTTTCGTACTGAAAATACGGGCGGACTTCGCTTGCGTTGACGCCGTACTGCTCGGCCTTGATCCGGTCGTTCAGGTAACTGGCATCCCACGGCTTGACTTCGGTCGCCTCCGGGTCGTCCTTCTTCTTGCGCGTGAGCAGGTCCGCGTAGTCGTGCTGGGCGCGGGCGGCCGCCGCGACGGCGATCTTCTCGATGAAATCGGCCGCCTTGGTGCCATCGCCGATCATCTTGCTGGCGGTGACGTAGTCCGCCCAGTTCGCAAAGCCCAGCAGGCGGGCCTTCTCGTTGCGCCTGGAAAGCATCTGGTCGAGGACGGCAAGGTTCTTCGGGTGGGCGCGCAGCCGGTACAACTTCCAGAACTGCTCGCGCACGGCGCCGCTCTTCGCATACGACATCACCGGGAAATAGTCCGTGTTGTCGGTCTTGAGAACGATCTTGCCGGCGGCATCGGGCTGGTGGCCTTTGATGAAGTCCTCCGGCAAGCCCTGCAGGTCGGCCGCCGCGGCTTCCATGGTGAGGACGCCTTCACGGATGTTTTTGCCGAACTCCTGACTCAGCTTGACCAGCTCCGCGTCGAGCTCTTTGAGACGGACGCGGGTGGGCTCGTCCTTGTCGACACCTCCCAGCCTGAACTCCAGCAGGGTTCGCTCCATGTAGTAGCGCCCGGCCGCATCGACGGCATTGCGATCGATTTTCGCGAGCGCGTCATAGATTCCTCGATCCAGGGAAAAATCCGTCGCCAGCGCCGAGGTCTCTTGGTCGCACTTCTCGGCCGCGTCCCGTACGGCCGCATCCGGATGCGTCTCGTGCGCCAGCCCCGCGCGCGAATTGGCGGCGCCAAGCGTCCACTGGGCGATGTCGTAGATGTCTAGCTTTTGCGAGGCCCTTGCGCCCTGAGTGGCCTTGAATCGGTCCATTCCGGCGCTCGCCTTGGCCATGTCGGCATGGCACGCTTCGAGGAAGTCCTTGGGACTCACGGTCAGCGCGGCCGAGGCACCGGGAGGCACCGGGGCAGCTGCGGCGGCCAGGGAAAAGGCGGCGGCAGCTGGTAGCAGCAAGAACTTCACGAACGTCTCCTAGGGTTTTTGACAAGAACGTGATTCTTGCAGAGGGCAGCGCCGCGTGGCGCGGACAAACGGGGGGCTAGGCAGTGCCGCCCTTTTCGGGCTATAATGTGCGACTTCGCCTAAATCGGGTGGAGCGACAGCGCCCGTATCAAAGCGGGTGGAATTATCAACCTTCTTTCGACGCATCCCGCGGGACGCGTAAAACGCAGAAGCCAATTGCAGCGGCTGCGGCGAAAGTTTTGGAGCAAAACATGAGTCTGAGCACCTCTATGGGGTTGCTGGGCCGCAAGGTGGGCATGATGCGTCTCTTCACCGATGAAGGCGATGCTGTGCCTGTCACGGTGGTGGATGTGTCCAACAACCGCGTGACCCAGATCAAAACCCAAGAGAACGACGGCTACGTGGCCCTGCAGGTCACGTTCGGCGCGCGCAAAACATCGCGTGTGACCAAGCCGCAGGCCGGACACCTTGCCAAGGCAGGTGTTGAA
>JANXVP010000505.1 GCA_025351615.1 Ramlibacter sp.
GCCTGGTAGCTTGCCAGTTCCGACAACGGCGCCTGCCCGACGACGGTGAGCGCACCCTGGCCGCTGGCCGACTGCGTGCCGTTGACCTGGCCGCGCCGGGCGGCAAGATCGCCCGTGATGTCGCCGATGTGCGCTTCGGGCGCGGCGATCTCCATGGTGACGATCGGCTCCAGAACGTTCGGCGTCGCGGCCTGCACCGCCGCAATCAATGCCTTGCGCCCGGCCGTGATGAAGGCAATTTCCTTGCTGTCGACCGAGTGGTGCTTGCCGTCGTAGACCACGACCCGCAGGTCCACCACCGGATAACCCGCGATGACGCCCTGTTCCAGCGCCAAGCGCACGCCCTTCTCCACCGCCGGGATGAAGTTGCAGGGAATGGCGCCGCCCTTGACCTGGTCGACAAACTCGAAGCCGGTGCCGCGGGGGAGCGGCTCCACCCGGAGCATCACCTCCCCGAACTGTCCGGCGCCACCGCTCTGCTTCTTGTGCCGGAAATGGCCTTCAGCCGGGGTGGTGATGGTTTCGCGGTAGGCGATCCGCGGCGGCCGGGTCGTGACTTCGCAGCGGTGTACCTCGGTCAACCGTTCCAGCAGCGTGCGCAGGTGCTGCTCGCCCAGGCCGTACACCACGCTCTCGTTGGTGGCGGGCACGTGGGCCAGGCGCAGGCACGGGTCTTCACTGACCAGCTTGTGCAGGATGTCGTGCAACCGCTGTTCGTCGCCGCGCCGGCGGGGCTCGATCGCCAGGCCATGCACCGGCACCGGAAAGTCGAGCGGCTTGAGATGGATGTGGTCGTCCTGCGCCGCGTCGTGCAGCACCGCATCGAAATGCAGCTCGTCGACCTTGGCGATGGCGCACAGGTCGCCCGGCAGGGCCTGCGCCACCTCGGCGAATTCCTTGCCCTGCAGCATGAACAGGTGCCCGACCTTGAAAGGCCGGCGTCCATCGCCCACGTACAGCTGGCTGTCGCGGGTGACCGTCCCCTGGTGCACCCGCAGAATCCCCATCTTGCCGACGTAGGGGTCCTGCGTGATCTTGAAGACATGGGCCAGCACGTGGCGCGCCGGATCGGGCGTCGCCTGCATCGGCCTGGCCTGGGCCCCTTCGCCCTTGAGGAACTCGGGGGGATTGCCCTCGCCCGGGTGCGGCAACAGCCGTGTGATCACCTCCAGCAGCTCCGCCACGCCGGCCCCGGTTCGGGCCGAGACAAAGCAGACTGGAACCAGATGGCCTTCCCGCAAGGCCTGTTCCAGCGGCGCGTGGAGTTCGGACGGATCGACGTCGCCGTCGTTGAGGTACCGCTCGACGTAACCGGCATCCACCTCCACCACCTGCTCCACCAAAGCCCGGTGGGCCAGCGCCACCGAAGAAAAATCGGTGGGCGTGCCCTCGTCGGCCTTGTTGTAAAAACAGTCCACCACCCTTGCGCCCCGGGCGGCGGGCAGGTTGACCGGCAGGCACTCGCACCCGAAGGCGGACTGGATTTCTTGCAGCAGCGCCTGCAGGTTCACGCCTTGAGCGTCGATCTTGTTGACGATGAGCAGCCGGTCGCGCCCGCGCTGCGCCGCCCAGTCCATCATCCGCCGCGCCATCGGCTCGATGCCGGCGGTCGCGCTGATGACCACGGCGGCGGTCTCCACCGCTTCCAGCGCCGGCAGTGACTGACCCAGGAATTCAGGCGCACCGGGCGTGTCGATCAGGTGGGTATGGACGCCGCCGTGGCGGAAATGGACCAGCGAAGAGTTAAGCGAATGCAGGGCCCGGCGCTCCAGCGGATCGTGATCGCTCACCGTGGTCCCGCGTTCCACACTGCCGGGAGCGCCGATCGCGCCGGCCTTCCAGAGTAGCGCGTCGACCAGACTGGTCTTGCCCGCCGTTGCCGGTCCGACCAGGGCCAAGGTACGCAGCGCGGCAATATCAGGCGATGGCATGGCGGTCTCCCCGTGCAAAGAGAAGCCATGGTAAGCCTGCCGGCGGCGCAACGGAACCCCGACACACCCGTGGGACGCGCGAACGGCGATGCCGGACCAGTCCGAAAGGTGGCATGGCCCTTGTCCTACACCACGTCAGTGCACGCCCGCTATCCTCATGCGCATGGACCCCGACAAAGCCAGAGATCGCAAGCCGCACCGCGACGAATATCAGGTCGCTCACTCCACCAAGGAATTGGGCCGTCCGCTGCAACGCAAGCTGCTCCAGCCGACGATGGAAGCGTCCGGTTCAGGATCGCGCGCGGCGCACGGCGAAGACTGCTCGTCCGACAGCCATTCCAGCCCGCCCCGGTACGATCGCGCCGGCTAAGCCATGGCCACACGCCGCCGGATTTTTGGCGTAGGCTGCCCCCATGGCCAGTGCCAACGTCCATCCCGCCCTGGCGGCGGTACGCAAGTCAGGCGCCAACAAGGTCAAGGTGGCCTGCAGCGACATTGATGGCGTCCTGCACGGCAAATACCTGCAGGTCGCCCACCTGATGGAATTCGTGCCGATGTTCTGGCCAACGGTCAACAGCGACAAGCGGCTGGTCGACGGTTTCTGGGCGCCGGTCAAGCCGACCTGGGGCCTGGACAAACGCACGGCGAGCTTTCGCGTGATCGCGGGCAGCCCCAAAGGCACGCGGCTGGAAACCCGCTGCCCCGGCGCCGACGTGAACCCCTACCTGGCGATGGCGGCAGT
>JANXVP010000526.1 GCA_025351615.1 Ramlibacter sp.
CACGGCGCTGGCATCGCTGGGCCTGAAGCTGCTTGGCGGCGACCTGGGCGGCGGCTACTTTCCCGGCGTCGCACCGCAGCTGCAGTGGAGCGCGCCAGCCGCCGGCGCCTACGCAGCGCTTGGCATCGTGGCCGCCATGGCCGGTGCGTGGTGGCCGGCCATGGCCGCGCAACGCATGCCGCTGGCGCAGACGCTCAAGGGCCTGGGCGGCGCCATCGCCACCGGCAAGGGACACGGGCTGTCGCTGCTGCTCATGGCCGCGGGCGGGATGCTGGCATTGCTGCCGCCGATCGCCGGCGTTCCGCTGGCCGCCTACCTGTCGGTCGGCCTGCTGCTGGTCGGTGGCATCACTGCCTTGCCCTGGCTGGTCGCGCTGCTGTACGACCGGCTGGCACCTCTGCTCGCGCACCGCCTGCTGCCGCTGCTGGCCGTGGAGCGCGCGCGGCGCGTCCGCGAAAGCGCCGCGGTGGCCGTGAGCGGAGTGGTCGCCGCCCTGAGCCTGGCGGTGGCGCTGACGGTGATGGTGGCGAGTTTTCGCGACTCGGTGACGCGCTGGCTCGATGTCGTGCTGCCCGCCGACCTCTATGTCCGCACCTCGCTGTCATCAGCCTCCGCCGACACCGCGTATTTCACGCCGGAGTTCACCCAGGCCGTGGCCAGGCTGGCCGGAGTCGGCCGCATCGCCAGCCAGCGCCTGCGCACGCTCCTGCTCGACCGGGCCTTGCCCCCGGTGGCGCTGATCGCGCGCCGGATCGACGATCCCGCGCAGACCCTGCCGCTGGTGGGCAAGACGCAAGCCGTGCCGCCGGGCCAGGTCCCCGTGTATGTGAGCGAGGCCGTCGTCGACCTGTATGGCGCGCGACCGGGCAGTGCTTTCACCCAACTGTCGCAGGCCTTCCAGCCCGCCGTGCTGGCCGGCAAGACAGCGCCGGTGTTCTTCGTTGCCGGCGTGTGGCGCGACTATGTCCGCCAGACCGGCGCGGTCGCCATCGATGACCGCATCTACCAGGAGCTGACCGGCGACCTGCTGGCCAACGACATCCAGCTCTGGCTGGCGCCGGGCGCGGACGCCGCATCCGTGCAGCGGTCCGTGCGGGACCTGGCGCAGCGGCAAGCACCGGGAGGAGCTGCCCTGCTGGAATTCGCATCGGCGGGCGAACTGCGGGCGACGTCGCTGCGCATCTTCGACCGCAGCTTCGCCGTCACCTACTGGCTGCAGGCTGTCGCCATCGGCATCGGCCTGTTCGGCATCGCGGCGAGTTTCAGCGCGCAGGTCCTGGCGCGGCGCAAGGAGTTCGGGCTGCTCGCCCACCTGGGACTGACGCGCCGGCAGATCCTGGCCGTCGTCGCGGGCGAAGGTGCGGCCTGGACCGTGATCGGCTCGCTGGCCGGACTGGCGCTGGGACTGGCCGTGGCGGTGGTGCTGGTGCACGTTGTCAATCCCCAGAGCTTTCACTGGACGATGGACCTGCGCACGCCGTGGCTGCGGCTGTCGCTGCTGTGCCTCGCGGTGGTCGTCGCCGGCACCGTGACCGCGTGGCTGGCTGGACGCGCCGCCGCGGGCCGCGACGCGGTGCTGGCGGTGAAGGAGGACTGGTGATGCGCCGCCGTCCGCTGCTGCTGGCGTTGCCGGCGCTGGGCTTGTCGACTCTGGGAAGCGTCGGCGCCGCATTCGCCTTGCCCCCGCTCACGCTGCAGTTTCCGCGCGACCATGGCGCGCATCCGCAGCTTCGCACCGAATGGTGGTACATCACCGGCGTGGCTAGATCGGCGGGGCGCGAACTCGGCTTCCAGGTGACGTTTTTCCGCTCCAGGGTCGACGCGACGCAGGCGATGACGTCGCAGTTCGCGGCCAAGCAGCTGGTCTCCGCCCACGCGGCTGTCACGGACGTCCAGGGACGCAAGCTTTGGCACGACCAGCGCATCGCGCGCGAGGGGTTCGGCATCGCTTCGACCAGCCGCGACGATGCCGCGATCCGGCTGGGCAACTGGAGCCTGCGCCGCGAGGCGAACGGTGCTTACGTTGCGCATGTCGTAGCCGACGAATTCGCGCTCGACCTGCGCTGCGCGCCGACCCAGCCCGTGCTGCTGCAGGGTCGCGCGGGCCTGTCGCGCAAAGGGCCCGACGAACAGCAGGCGAGCTACTACTACAGCGAACCGCAACTGGCGATGAGCGGCGACATCCGCCTGCAACGGCAGACACTGGCTGTGCAAGGCAAGGCCTGGATGGACCATGAGTGGAGCGACGCGATCCTCCATCCGGACGCCCAGGGCTGGGACTGGATCGGCATGAACCTGGACGACGGCAGCGCCCTCACCGCGTTCCGCCTGCGAGACAGGCAAGGGGCGGCGCTGTGGGACGGCGGCTCGTTCCGCTCGCCGCCGGCCGGGCTGTACACCTTCAGCCGCGGCGAGGTGGTCTTCAGCGCGCAGCGGCGCTGGAAAAGCCCGCTGTCGCAGGCGTCGTACCCGGTCGAATGGATGGTGCGAACCCCGGCCGATTTCTACACCGTGCGGGCTGTCATCGACGACCAGGAACTGGACAGCCGCGCCTCTACCGGCGCCATCTACTGGGAGGGATTGGCGCATCTCTTCGACAGCAACGGCAAGCGCGTCGGCCAGGGCTACCTCGAGATGACCGGCTATGCTCAGCGCCTGCGGCTCTAGCAGACAGTGCAGCCCGCCCGGGAAGCGTCGCAGTGCCCGGCCGACTCAGGAGGGTTCGCTGAAGTAGCGAACGCCCGGCTTCATCTGCTCGTAGATCAGGTAATCGGTCTGCACCATGCCAAG
>JANXVP010000554.1 GCA_025351615.1 Ramlibacter sp.
CCCGGTTTCCCACGGTCTGCTGCGCCATGCGGCCCAGGATCAGCTGGCGCGTCGCGGTGACTTCGCTTTCGAAAGGACCGTGCAGCTGGAGCGCCGCATCGACCTGCATCAGCGCCTCGCCGTTGCGCCCCTGGTCGGACAGCGTCTGCGCCAGGTTGTTCATGACGACAGTCGACTGTGGATGCCGCAGCAGCGCCTTGCGCAGCACCAAGGCAGCTTCGAGGAATGCGCCACGCTCGTGATGCTGGTTGGCCAGCCCGATCGCCGCAGGCAGGTTGTCCGGCCAGCGCTCGAGCGCCGCGTTGTAGCCGGCAATCGTGGCATCGCGGTTACCCGTGCGCTCGAGTGCGACCATCGCATTGATCCAGCCAGGCTCGGTCGCCGTCACGGGAATGCGTTCCGGCGACGTCACCACCATCGCCCAGTAACCGCTTTTGATCCAGGTGCGCTCAAAGTACGTGAACGGCACGACCAGGCGTTGCTCGGTTCCGGACCGCAGGTACAGGTCGCCCCGGTCGTAATCGAAACCGACAAGCGCGGCATAGTGCCACTGGGTGAAGAAGTCGCCCACGTCCTGCAGGACGACCACCGGATTTCCGGCGGCGACTTCACGCAACACGTCCGCATACCGCGGAGCGAGCAGATAGCCGACACGGCCCAGGCGGCGGGGCGCTGCCAGCATCTCCACCTGCAGGCTGCCCTGACGCGCGGGGAGGTAGAGCTGGTCGCTCAATTGTTCGGGCGTGACCGGCACGCCGCTGTGCGACAGAACGGTCGCCATGGCGGCTGGGCCGCACTGATTTTCGGTCTGCGGAAAGAAGGGAATGCTGGACATTTCGATCCGCATGGGCACGCCGTCCGGCCAGTCCGTGCGAAGCGTCATGGTCTGCGGGACCAGCTGTGCGCAACCAGCCACCAGGACCGCTAGGGCCCAGGAGAACAGGCCCGCGCTCAGGCGGGCCGCCATCGAACGCGAGGCGGGCGCGCGGCCCGCCTGCAATTTACTTGCGGTAGGCAAAGTACCAAATCGCGCCGGCAATGATGATGATCGCGAGGTAGCCGCCTGCATGCAGCGTGGCACCGGCAGGTGCGGTCTGGATGTCGCCGGCGAGTTGACGGACTTCCTGGTCGGTCATGGACGCCACGCGTTCGCGGGCCATCATCGGATCGATGCCCTGGGCCTGGAGCTGGGAAGCCGTTTCCGCGCGGTCCAGGACGCTGAGCACCAAGCTGCGCTGGGTCGAGGCGCCGCCATCGGCCGCCGCCTGTTCCGCGCCGATCAAGCCGGCGCGTGCCGACTGGAATGACAACGTCATCATCGCGACGACGAGGACGCGGCAGGTATTTTTCTTCAACGAGATCATCTTCAGGCTCCTAATTGCAGGTTGGTAATTAAGCACGGCAGCGCAGCCGCTGGAAAAGCGGGTGGCGCGGGTCTAATATACGCCGCCAGAGCCGGCTTGTGTAGCGATCTGAGGCGCGGCCCGAGCCGGTAACGCAGGACACCGCGAGCCGAAGCAAATGTCCGCGCGTCGCCATGGCGCCCTGACGGGGGCCGGCGACACCTTCCTACAGCGCACGCACCGCCACTTGGCGTTAAATAGAGATATCTTCAGGAGAGGCCCCATGTTCAAATTGCTAGCCATGGCCGGCGTTGTCGCCGTGGTCACCGCGTGTGCAGCCGCACCCCCCGGGGCCGCCGCGGACCCGATGCAAGGCAGCCGCGGCTCCACCGAAATGGGAGCCTCGAAAGCCGCGGACCTGGGCTTTCACGGGCCGATGAATCGCAGCGGCACGGCCGGCGGACCGAACTGAGCTTTGGCGCCGACTCATGAGCCTGCTTGAAACCATCGACAACGAAACGGGGCCCAACCCCAGGGCCACGGTGATCGTCCTGCACGGGCTCGGCGCCGACGGAAACGACTTCGTGCCGGTGGCGCGCGAACTGGATCTGGCTGCGGCCGGCGCCGTGCGCTTCGTTTTCCCGCATGCGCCTGTGATCCCGGTGACCATCAACGGCGGCTATTCGATGCGTGCGTGGTACGACATTCTCGCCGCCGATCTGGCCCAGCGCGAGGACGAGGCCGGGCTGCGCAAGTCGCTGGCCCAGGTCGAAGCACTGATCGCGCGGGAAAAATCGCGTGGCGTGCCTGCGGACAGGATCGTCGTGGCCGGTTTTTCGCAAGGGTGCGCGATGGCGCTGTTGACCGGACTTCGGCATGCGGAGCGCCTGGGAGGCGTCGTCGGCTTGTCCGGTTACTTGCCGCTGGCGGCGACGACTGCGGCGGAGCGTCACGCCGCCAACGCGTCGACCCCGATCTTTCTGGCCCACGGCCGGACCGATCCGGTGGTGCCGATCGCGCGGGCCATCGCCTCGCGAGACGCACTCACCGCCTTGGGCTATCCAGTGGAATGGCACGAGTACCCGATGGGCCACTCGCTCTGCATGGAAGAGATCGCCGACCTCAACCGCTGGTTGCTGGACCGGCTGCTTCCGCGTTAACCCGGTGCGCCGGGCGCCACGTCGGCGATCCCTGCGTCCTTGCGGATACTGTCCCGGTCCCGGTGGTGGTCCCGCACCTTGCCCAATGCGTGATCCAGGGCGTGCACCAGTTTGCGAGCCGCGCCGCGGAAGGCTTCGTCCTGCGATTCCCCGTGGTCGCTGACGGCAATCGGGTCGTGGTGTGCAAGCCGCGCTTCCAGCATGCAACGCTTGTCCGCAGCGCCGGCCTTGACGCTGTTCTCGTCGCTCAGTTGCACTTCAATCCGCATGATGTCCTGCTGGAAGCGATCGAGCGTCTCATTGAGATGGTCGGTGGCCCACCGCTGAAGCGCTTCGGTATTTTCGACGCCGTTGCCGGTGTTGACGTGGACTAGCATGGAGACATCCCCTTTTTTCCTGACGCTGGCCCAGTCTGGCGGTGCCGGACGCATGGGCGCGTAGGACGTTCCCGGCTTTTCAGCTGACTTTGCCCGGTCCGGTCCGGACCGGGCAAGCAGCGCTCAAGGCGCCTTGTTCTTGAGCTTGCCGCGCGGCA
>JANXVP010000013.1 GCA_025351615.1 Ramlibacter sp.
AGCGAATTTGGTGACCAGTTGCATGCGTTGCGTCCTTCAGCTGAAGGCAAGTATCGTAGCGCCCCAAGCGCTGCGCAGAATCAGGAGGACGGGTTGGAAATGCCGCTGTCGACATGACCCGACGGCACATGGCGGGACGCATGGTCGACGTGCCCGGTCTGGTCGTCGAAAAAGAAGTCCGGCTCGAATTCGCGCAGGAATTCGCCTTTTGCCAGGCCGCCCAGGAACATCGCTTCGTCGACGTGAATATTCCAGTTCATCAGCGTGCGAATCGCCCGCTCGTGCGCCGGCGCACTGCGGGCCGTCACCAGCGCCGTGCGGATCTTCATCGCAGGCGTTCCTGCCTGCTGCAGCCGGTGCAAGGCGGACAGCAGCGGCTTGAAAGGACCTTCCGGCAGCGGAAGCGCCGCCTTGCGCGACTCATGGCGCTGGAACGCATCGAGCCCATGCGACTGGAACACACGCTCCGCTTCGTCCGAGAACAGCACAGCGTCGCCGTCGAAGGCAATGCGCACTTCACCGGGGTAGTTGCTGCCGGCGAGGACCGATTCGGTCAGCACGCGAGCCGCGGGAAAGCCGGCGGCCAGGGCCTCCCGAACGTCGTCCGAGTTGGCCGACAGAAAGAGGTGCGCGCGCAACGGCCTCAGGTAGCGGAAGGGCGAGCGGCCCTGGGTGAAGACACCGCGCTCCAGCTTGATTTCGTTGGCATGGCCCGAACGAAAAATGCGCATGCCCGAGACCGGGTCGTTGCGCGACAGGATCACCACCTCCACCCGCTGTGCCGTGGCGTCGTTGAAGGCCAGCAGCTTCTTGATCAGGGAGAAGGCGATCCCGGGCCGCGCCGGCTGGTCCAGCCGGTCCAGCTGCAGCTTCATGTACGCCTGCGGGTCACCGCTTTCGAAGATCCGGTTTTCTTCCTCGAAATTGAACAGCGCGCGCGATGAAATCGCGACCACCAGCTTGTTGTCCAGTGAAGCGGCCAATCAGTGCACCCACTGGTTCAGCTGGATGATGGGCAGCAGCACGGCCAGCACGATCAGCATCACCACCAATCCCATGGTGACGATCAGCAGCGGCTCGAGGATGGTTGCCAGCTGCATGGCGCGCCGCTGCACTTCGGTGCTCAGCTGGGTTGCGGCGCGTTGCAGCATCACCGGCAACTGGCCGGTCTGTTCGCCCAGTCGCGCGAACATGCTGAGCAATCCCGGAAAGCGCTTCTTTTGCGCGATGGCCGAGGCCAGCGGCGCACCTTCGCGCACCAGGATGGTGGCGTCGAGGGCGTCCGCCCGCATGGCGCGGTTGCTCAACGTTTCGGCGGCTGCCTGCAGTGCCTTGAGAATCGGCACGCCCGCCCCGGCGAGCATCGCAAGCGTATTGGCGAAGCGCGAGGCGTTGTAGCCGCGCGAGAGCCGGCCGAGCACCGGCAACTGCAGCCACGCCGCGTCGAAGCGCTCGCGAAAGCCCTCGTTGCGCAGCGCGGCGCGCAGGACGATCGTGCCGGCAACGATGGCAATGAGGGCAATCCAGCCGTACTGCCGAACCATCGCACTGACGTACAACATCGCGACGGTGAGGAAAGGAAGGGCCCGCTTGCTGCCGGCGAAGACATTGGCGACCTGGGGCACGACATACGCAACCAGGAACAGCACGATCGCAATCGCGACCAGGGTCACGATGGCAGGGTAGAGCGCGGCGCCGATCAGGCGCGACTTGAGCGTCTGGCGCTCCTCGAGGTCGTCGGCCAGGCGCTCGAGCACGAGTCCCAGATGGCCGCTCTGTTCTCCCGCGTTCACCACGGCCATGTAGATGTCCGAGAACTCCCGCGGGTGCTGCGACAGCGCCTTGGCGAAAGACGATCCGGCGTTCACCTCGGCCCGCAACGCCGCGACCAGGTTGCGCTCTTCTTCCCTCTCGGCTTCGTCGGTAAGCGCAGTCAGGGCGCGTTCCAGCGGCAAGCCCGAGGTGATGAGGCCGGCGATCTGCCGGGTCCAGATCGCCAGGCCGGTCGAGTTGAACACCGGCCGGCTGAACAGGCGCATCCCCAGGC
>JANXVP010000057.1 GCA_025351615.1 Ramlibacter sp.
ATCGCCGTGGCAAGGCCCTGCCAGAAATTTTCCGGCGACGACATGTGCAGCGCGACCCACTTGCCATCCGAACACTGCAGCACATACGACTGCGAGACACTGGGCCGGCTGAACGGCCCCATCACCTCGTTGGCGGAGAACAGGTGCTGGAATGCGTCGAGGTTGAAGTGGGTCATGGCCTCGAACATCGAGACCTCGACCTTGCGGCCGACCTCGGTGGCCTGGCGCTCGTACAGCGCGCCGAGGATGCCGTAGGCCGCATAGAAGCCGGTGAGCGAATCGGCCATGGCCGGGCCGAGCACGCGCGGGTTGGCCGGGTTGATCAGCAGGCCGAGAAAGCCGCTGGCCGCCTGTGCCACCGTGTCGTAGGTCGGTCGGTGCGACGCCGGACCGGTCGCGCCGAATCCGCTGATCGCGCAGTAAATCAGCCTGGGATTGAGCTCGCGCAGCCGCTCTTCGCCGGCCCCGATCTGCTCCGCGAAGCCGGGCCGGAAATTCTGGATGTACACATCCGCTTCGCGGATCAACACGTCGAACTGCGCCAGGTCTTCGGCTTGCCTGGTGTCGAGCGTGACGCTGCGCTTGTTGCGGTTGTAGGTCTGGTAGTGCGGGCTATACAGGCCGCCCTTGAACGCGCGGAACGGGTCTCCGGTTCCAGGCAGTTCGACTTTGATGACGTCCGCGCCGAGATCAGCCAGCAGCATCGATGCTGCCGGTCCCGTGATGAACGTGCCGTGTTCGACCACACGCACGCCGGCCAGGACATTTGCCATGCCGGCTGCCTACTTCGGCACCGGCATGTCGCCGGTGTATTGCTGGTCCCGCGTCGCCTGGTACGACAGCGCGAAACCGATCGGGTCGCTCAGCTCCTCGTTGAGGTGCGCGATCAGGCTGGCTGTGCGCGCCAGCATCGGCACGCCCTTGAGCGCATTGACCGGGAAGCCGACACCGAGCAGCACCGCCGGGATCGCACCCGACACATTGAGTTTTAGCTCCTTGCCGACGATCTCCGGAATCACCGCTTCCACCGCCTTGGCGATCTCCACGAAGCGCTGCCCGCCCCCGGCTTTCAGCGACACGTTGAACAGCGCGTCGACGCGCGGATCCCTCGCCTTGTGCTCCGGATGGCCGTAGCCCGCGATCGGCAGCTTGCTGGCGCGGTGCTCGGCGACGATGGCGCGCGCCGCCGCCTTCAGGTCGCCGTTGTGCTTCGCCGCTTCCTGGTCGATCTCGACGTACAGGCGTCCCGCCGTCTCGGAGGCGCCGAGGATGACCGAGCCGGAGCCCAGAATGCCAGCCGCGACAGCGCCTTGCATCGCGTCCGGCGCCGCCGCCAGCGTCATGCGGGCTGCCTGCACGCTGGGGACCATGCCGTGTTCGGCGATGGCGACCAGCGTCGCGTTGAGCACGGCGCTGGTGGCCGCGTCCGCGCGGCGTCCCGTCAGCAGCAGGAAGAAGTGGTCGCCGAAGTTGATCTGGCCGATGAGGTCTTGCGCCAGGTCCGCGCCACGCACGACGATGGTGTTCTCGTTCGACGTGCAGATGGCCGAGCGGGGCACGGTGGCCTTGCCGATTTTCAAGTGCGCTCTCCGGTGCAATGCGCCGCGCTCAGGCCGCGGAAGGAACCAGCTTGAAGTCGTAGGTCGCGGTGTAGAAGGGCTTGTTCATGCTGCGGCCGTCCGGGGCCTTGCCGGGCGCGTGCTTCTCGAAGTCGACGATCAGGCTGTTGCGCACACCGAAGACGGCGTCCGAATCGAGATAGGGGCTGTCCGACACGAACAGGTGGGTGATCAGGCGCTCGTGGCCGGGCGCCTGCAGCATCGTGTGCATGTGGCCCGGGCGATTCGGATGACGGCCCATCCGGTGCAACATCTTTCCCACGGGGCCGTCGGCCGGTACCGGGTAATACGACGGGCGGATCGACCAGAAACGGTAGTTGCCGTCGTGGTCGGTGCGGAACTGCGCGCGCAGCGCCATGCCCGCGTCGGGGCCCTTCTGCATGTCGTAGAAGCCTTCGCCGTCACCCGACCAGACGTCCAGCACACAGTCCGCCACCGGCTTGCCCGCGGTGTCCGTCACGCGGCCGTGGTAGTAGGCCGGCTCTCCGGCATTGCCTTCGCCGATGTCGGCGCCCAGCTCCAGCTGGGGCGCCCCCGGCCAGAAGAACGGCCCCTGCACCGTCGCCTCGGTCGCGCCCCTGATTTCCGGCCGGTCCTTCAGCGCTGCGGCGCCCTTGGCCTGCTCGATCGCCACCACCAGCATCGAGATGCCGAGCGTGTCCGAGAGCAGGATGAATTCCTGCCGTTTCTCGTCGCACATCTTGCCAGTGGCGGTGAGGAACTGGATCGCTGTCATCCATTCATCCGGCGTGAGCTGCACCTCACGCACGAACGCATGCGCATGCCTGATGAGCGCCGTCATCACCTCCTTGAATCGCGGCTCCTTGCAGTCGGTCATGCGGTCGATGACGGCCTGGGCCAGGTCCTGGGCTTCAAGTTGGGCCATGCTGAATCTCCTTGTGGGTGGGTGCGCCGGCGGACGGACGGACAAAGCTTGCGGGCAGTCTAGGCCGATGGAATGCTGCAGGGGAGCGGACTTCCACCGATACCGGATGCCTTACAGCACCGTGCAAGCCTGCTCGAAGGAGAGCCGCGGGTTGCGGTCGAACAGCTTGCTGTCGTCGCCGTGGCCCACATTGATCAGGAAGTTGGCCTGCAAGCGGCCATCGGGGAAGAATTCGGCGTTGACCTTGGCCAGGTCGACGCCGCTCATGGGCCCGCAGTCCAGGCCCACCGCCCGTGCGGCAATCATGAAGTAGGCGCCGCCCAGCGTCGCATTGCGGCTGGCGGTGGCTGTGGCCAGCGCCGCGTTGCCCTCGAACATTTCCTTGGCGCCCGGCTTGTGCCAGACCTGCGGCATGTGCTCGTAGAACTTCGTGTCGTCGGCGACGATGACAGTGACGGGCGCGTCGCGCGTCTTGTCCAGATTGCCGGGGCTCAGCGCCGGCAGCAACCGCGCCCTGGATTCGGGGGAGATCAGGAACACATAGCGCGTCGGCTGCGTGTTCATCGAGGTGGCGCCCATCTTCGCGATGTCATAGGCCTCCTGCAGCAGCGCGAGGGGGACCGGTTCACTGGTGAACCCGTTGGCGGTGCGGGCCTTCAGGAACAGCTGGTCGAGGCAGGGATTGGAAATTTTCATGGGTGGCTTCTGGTGGTCGTGGATGAAATTGGAACGGAAATCATTCGGCCCGGATGTCGGCGTCGCGGATCAGCCGGGTCCAGCGCTGGACGTCGCGCTGCACAAGGGCCCGGGTTTCGGCGCCGGTCAGGTTCAGCGGCTGGCCGCCAGCCTTGCGGAAGGCCTCTGCGACCTCCCGCATGGCGATCACCTTCGCAAGGTCGGCGCGCAGCTGATCCAGCACCTCGGGAGGCGTTCTGGCCGGCGCAAACAGGCCGAACCAGGATTCAAGTTCGAGCTGGGCGACACCGCTTTGCGAAATCGTGGGCAACTCGGGATGCATGGGATTGCGGGCCCTGCCTGAAACCGCCAGTGCCCTGACGGTCCCACCGTCGATCTGGGCGCGGGCTGTCGGCGCCAGGTCGAAAAACAGGTCGACCCGGCCGCCCAGCAGGTCCTGGTAGGCCGCCTGCGCGCCGCGGTACGGCACGTGGACCAGTTCAACGCCCGCGAGGTGCCACAACGCCGCCGCCAACACGTGCTGGCCGGAACCGGCGCCGGCCGATGCGTACGTCAGCGCGCGCGGATTCGCCCTCGCAAACGCCACCACGTCTTTCAGCGTGTTCAGGGGCAGGTCCTTGCGCGCCATCAGCGTGTAGCTGTAGCTGACGGCAATGCCCAGGGGCTCGAAGTCGCGCAGGCTGTCGTACGGCAGGTTGCGGTACAGGCCCGGATTGAGCGCGAGATTGGACACCGACCCGGTCAGCACCGTGTAGCCGTCCGGCGCCGCCTTGGCCACGAAATCCGTGCCCACCAGCGTGCCCGATCCCGGCTTGTTCTCCACCACGAAGGGCTGGCCGGCCTGCTTGCCCATCCGGTCCGCCAGCACCCGGGCCACAAAGTCGAAGCCGCCGCCGGGCGGTTGCGGCACGACCACCTTCACCGGGTGCGAGGGGAAGGCCGCCTGCGCGGTGGCCTGCGACCCGCCGAACGCAATCGCGCCCAGCATCGCGGCGGCAAGCAGCAGCTGGTGCATCGCCTATCGTTCCAGCGCGCCGCCGGCCAGCCAGCGCGCCCCGCGGCGATACAGCTCCTCGACCACCGCGCCTTTGAGCATCGGCATGTCCATCTTGACCGTATAGCCGATGCGGGTCTGGATGTAGGCCAGGTGCCGGTAGCCTTCGGGAAAGTTTGCCAGCGCCTGGCTGTCGAGCTCGAGGCCGGCATCCGGGTCGACCGGATCGATCCGGTCCTTTTCGTAGATCGGCTGGCGGTGCAGCAGCTTCCACTCGCCCTGGTGCTTATGCACGAAGTCATAGAACCGTCCCGTGCAGACGACATCGCACAGCACGCCCTCGACCATGCCCCGTTGCG
>JANXVP010000077.1 GCA_025351615.1 Ramlibacter sp.
GGCGGAGCAGGCGGGATTCGAACCCGCGGAGGGCTATTAACCCTCACACGCTTTCCAGGCGTGCGACTTAAACCGCTCATCCACCGCTCCGGATGCAAGGATTGTATCAGCGGGCTGCACCTGAATTTCCCTTGGTCCGCTAGTCGCTTTTTGGCACTGAATTCAACGGGCTCGGGCGTGACCGCAAGCCCTCGGGCAGAAACTCCTCGAACATTTCGGTGAGCTGGTCAAGCCGTTCGAGCGCCTCCGACTCGCCATGCCGGCTCGCGAGGACCGCCATCACATCCCCGCGCAGGTACCACAGGGCATGGACGTCGACGGCGTAGCGGATCCGTCGTGAAATATGTGGGTGCGTGTTCTCCGACGCATCCCCGACCAGCGCGAGCATCGATTCCCTGATCCCCTCGACGCTGTACTGAAGCACCGTCGTCTGGGGCTCCGGCGGGTGCACGCGGGCAAGCAGGGCGTAAAAGCTGCTTCTGATATTCGGCTTGAACCAACGCATACCTTGCCTCTGTTCTCGATGTGGAGTTTGGTGATGAGCGAAGGCCGCCTAGCGACCCTTGTCCGCGGGAATCTCGACGATCTCGGTGATCGGCAGCAGGGGGGGGCCTGTCGGCTTCACGGCGCCGGCTGCCTGCTTCGGGGACAGGGGGTCGAGATCGGAGAAAATCGAAGGGACAAAGACGTGATGCCCGTCGTCGTTCTGGCGCCGCACGCCATACCGCAGCCGCCGGCGCTCTTCAAGGGACAGCTTGCCCACCAGGTTCTTGGTGGCCCAGACGGCGCCGAAGCGCGAAAAATCCGAAATCTGCGCGGCCTGGTTGATCGTCTCGGCAAACGCGGCAAACTGGACGTTGCTCGACGACCTGAACGTGCCGAGCCACTCCTGTCCCTCGTCGATCCCGATGTTCATATAGAGCTCGGTCGCCCAGCCTTTTCGCAGCTGCCAGTTCTTGCTGACCGTGCGCATCGCGTCCCTGATTTCATGCGCCGCAAGCAGGGCGTTCCACAGGTAGCTGCCCGCAGGTACAGGAAAGAAGTAGCCGACCATCCCGTCCGCCGGGTGCTTGCCATGGCTGCCGGAATGCCGCCGGAAAATTGGATCCACCGCCGACCAGACGTGGTTGATCAGCTCGAAATACTCCGCGGGGGGCAGTTCCGTCCAGATGGCGGTCGAGTGCTGCAAACCTGCGACCAGCACGGCGACGTCCGTGAGCACCGGAATCCGGTCGCGCCCCGGGGTACCGGCAGCGATGGACGGGAGCGCTGCCGGCGGGGCCGGCATTGAAGCGATCGACGCCTGCGAGGGCGCGCCTGGATCGGATTCGCTGCCCGCGGCGGCAAATCCGGCAGCTGCCGAATCGTCGTCGGCAAGCGCCGAAGCTGTCGGCCTTGCGCCGAAGTGCTCCGCGATCTTCGGCATGCTCCAGCCCTCTTTTTTCAGGCGCTGGATGTCCGCGATCCGCGTCACCACTTCGGCAGGGAAGTAGCCGAGGCGGGGCGCTCCGCCGTCCTGCGGCTCGGGCGGCAGCACCTCGGGCTTGGGCACGATTCCCCAACCAATGTAATTGTTGAGAGTGGCCCGGGAGATTCCCGTCTGTTCCAGTATTTCTTTGCTGTTGAGCAAGTGCATCTCTGTCTAGTCTGTCTAGACAGTATGCAAGGGTGTAATTAGACAGTCAAGAGATATTAGATAGACAGTCTAAGTACTGACTGGAGACAGTGCAGAAACGCCACGGGGCTCATCCGGTGGGAGAAGAGGCAGAGCAAGCGCCCGCACTGTTAGCCTAGGCGCATGCGGCCAATTGTGGCGCGTCCATCCGGGTCGCCTGGGTACGGCGTAGTATGGCGTGCCCCATCGCAGCTATGACTAACTTAGACAGACAAAATAGACTGTCTAATTAAATATCTGCCGGCGTTTCGAATGGGTACAGATGATTGCTGGCGCGTGCTCAGGCCGACTTGGAGCCTTGCACCATTCGCATTGCCGATGCGATCAGTGCTGACGTCTCCGCCATGTTGCTCGGCACGATGAGCGTCGTCTTGGAGTCCGCAGCGACCTTGCTGTAGGCGTCGACTGCGCGCTCGGCGACCTTCAGTTGCACGGCCTGTTCACCGCCAGGCTGCCGGATGGCCGCTGCGATCCGCTCGATGGCCTGCGCCGTCGCCTCGGCAACGGCCATGATCGAGGCTGCCTGACCCTGGGCGTTGTTGATGATCGACTGCTTCTCGCCTTCGGAGCGGGCGATATAGGCCTCGCGTTCGCCGGTCGCGATATTGATCTGCTCCTGGCGGCGGCCCTCCGAGGCGGCGATCAGGGCGCGCTTTTCCCGCTCGGCGGTGATCTGGGACTGCATCGCGTGCAGGATCTCCTTGGGCGGCGTCAGGTCCTTGATCTCGTACCTGAGCACCTTGACGCCCCAGTTCAGCGCCGCCTCGTCGATGGCCTGCACCACCTGGGCGTTGATGATGTCCCGCTCCTCGAAGGTCTTGTCCAGCTCCAGCTTGCCGATCACGCTGCGCAGCGATGTCTGCGCCAGCTGGGTCACGGCCACGATGTAGTTGGATGAGCCATAGCTGGCACGCATCGGGTCGGTGACCTGGAAGTACAGGATGCCGTCCACCTGCAGCTGGGTGTTGTCGCGGGTGATGCAGACCTGGCTGGGAACGTCCAGAGGGATCTCTTTCAGGCTGTGCTTGTACGCCACCCGGTCGACAAAGGGCACCAGGATGCTCAGCCCCGGCGTCAGCGTGCTGTGGTATTTGCCAAGGCGCTCCACCACCCAGGCATTCTGCTGGGGCACGACCTTGAGCGACCGGATGATGAAGATCGCGGCAACCACGATCAGGACGAGAGCGACGTAAGAGGACATGTTCAGGTTTCCTGGAGTTGTTCGACGACCAGCCGGCTACCCACCACTTCGCGGATGCGATGGGCGCCCGGCGCTGGAATCTCGCCCGGCGCGTGAACCACGGACCATTGCGCGCCACGGTATTTCACCAGCGCCGTGCCATCGGGGTTCCACCGGTCGACCTGGACGCTTTCGCCGATGTCGAGATTGACGTCGCGGTTCAGGGCCGCTGGAAGTTCTCCCGGCCTGCGCAGCCGCATCACGTGCCAGCCGACCACTGCGCCGCCACCGACCAGGGCCGCAAGCGCCAGTTGAACCGCCATGGACGCGCCGGCGTGCGCGGCGAGCGCCGCGGCGGCCAGGCCGATTGCAAGCATCAGCAGGTAAAAAGTACCCGTCAGCAGCTCGACGGCCACGGCGGCCCCGGTGAGCAGCCACCAGAGGGTCGAATCAGCCATGTGCCGCTCCTTGAAGTTCGGGCTATTTTGGGTCAATTCCCCTGTGCATGAGCAGGCGAGCCCTTTATTTGCATACACTTCGCGGCTGTTTCCGCCCTTTGTTGGCCGCGATCGAGGTGCCCCCGAATGAAATTCCGCTTTCCAATCGTCATCATCGACGAAGACTTCCGCTCGGAGAACACCTCTGGCCTGGGTATCCGTGCGCTCGCCCATGCGATCGAGGCCGAGGGCTTCGAGGTGCTGGGCGTCACCGGCTACGGTGACCTGTCGCAGTTCGCGCAGCAGCAATCCCGCGCCAGTGCCTTCATCCTGTCCATCGACGACGAGGAGTTCACCCCGGGCCCGGATCTGGATCCGGCCGTGCTGAACCTGCGCAAGTTCATCGAGGAAGTTCGGCGCAAGAACCTGGAAGTGCCGATCTATGTGTACGGCGAGACCAAGACCTCGCGCCATATCCCCAACGACATCCTGCGCGAGTTGCACGGCTTCATCCACATGTTCGAGGACACGCCGGAGTTCGTGGCCCGCCACATCATCCGCGAAGCGAAAAGTTATCTCGAGGGCGTGCAGCCGCCGTTCTTCAAGGCGCTGCTTGATTACGCGGAGGACGGCTCCTATTCCTGGCATTGCCCGGGCCACTCGGGCGGCGTCGCCTTCCTGAAAAGCCCGGTCGGGCAGATGTTCCACCAGTTCTTCGGCGAGAACATGCTGCGCGCCGACGTCTGCAACGCCGTGGAGGAACTCGGCCAACTGCTGGACCATACCGGACCCGTGGCGGCCAGCGAGCGCAATGCCGCCCGGATCTTCAACGCCGACCACTGCTTTTTCGTCACCAATGGCACCAGCACCAGCAACAAGATGGTGTGGCACCACACGGTCGCGCCGGACGACGTGGTGGTGGTGGACCGCAACTGCCACAAATCCATTCTGCACGCGATCATCATGACCGGCGCGATTCCGGTCTTCATGAAGCCCACGCGCAACCACTTCGGCATCATCGGCCCGATCCCGCAAAGCGAGTTCGAGCCGGCCGCCATCCGCGCCAAGATCCGGTCCAACCCGCTGCTCCAGCATGTGGACGCGGACAAGGTCAAGCCGCGGGTGATGACGCTGACGCAGTCGACTTACGACGGGGTCATCTACAACACCGAGACCATCAAGAAGATGCTCGATGGCTACGTCGACACGCTGCATTTCGACGAGGCGTGGCTGCCGCACGCGGCGTTTCATCCCTTCTACGGTTCCTACCATGCGATGGGAAAGAACCGGCCACGGCCCAGGG
>JANXVP010000189.1 GCA_025351615.1 Ramlibacter sp.
CACGGCGACCTACATCGCCCGCTACGACGACCTGTTCAACGGCAAGGAAGAAAAGATCGACGTGTCGAAGGTGGATGTCCCGATGAACGGCATCGAACTGCAGGACCGCGAGTTCTTCGCCGCCATCAAGGAGGGCCGGGAGCCCAACGCGAGCGTGGCGCAAGTGCTGCCCTGCTACCGTGTGCTCGACCAGCTCGAGCAGCAATTGACCGCCTGAAGGGCGGTCATCCCCGCGCAGGGCCTGCCCCCGCGGGGGCGGGGACCCCGCAACGAGGAGAATGACAGCATGCACAACCGACAACTTGGTCCTTTCACTGTCAGCGCCATCGGCCTGGGCTGCATGAACCTGAGCCACGCTTACGGCACGGCGCCGTCGGCGGAGCAGGGCGAGCGTGTGCTGCTGGCGGCGCTCGATGCCGGCGTGACGCTCTTCGACACCGCGGCGCTCTACGGCTTCGGCGCCAACGAAACCCTGGTGGGCCGCGTGATGAAGCTGCATCGCCGCAAGTTCACACTGGCAAGCAAGGGCGGCCTGGCCGGCGTGCAGTCCGAGGACGGCATGAAGCGCGTCATCGATGGCCGGCCCGAAGCCATCCGCAGGAACTGCGAGGACAGTCTGCGCCGGCTGCAAACGGATGTCATCGACCTGTACTACCTGCACCGGTGGGACAAGAAGGTGCCGATCGAGGACAGCGTCGGCGCGATGTCGGACCTGGTGCGCGCCGGCAAGGTCCGCGCACTGGGGCTGTCCGAAGTGTCTGCCGCGACGCTGCGCAAAGCGCATTGCGTGCATCCGATCGCAGCGGTGCAGACGGAGTATTCGCTCTGGACGCGCAATCCTGAGATCGCCGTGCTGCAGGCGTGCAAGGAGATCGGCGCCACCTTCGTGGCCTTCAGCCCGGTGGCGCGCGGCTTCCTGTGCGACGCGCTGCAGGACGTGAGCACGTTCGAGCCGAAGGACATCAGAAAGTCGATGCCGCGCTTCGCCGCTGATAACTATGCTGCCAATCTCAAGCTGCTGCCACCTTACAAGGCCCTGGCGCAGGAAGCCGGCTGCACGCCCGCGCAACTGGCGCTGGCCTGGCTGCTGCACAAGGCGCCGCACATCGTCCCGATCCCTGGCACCACCAGCGTCGAGCACCTGCGCGAAGATCTGGCCGCCGTCGACGTCAAGCTCTCACCCGAGGTGGTCGCGAAAGTCGAAGCCCTGATCAACCAGCAAACGGTCCACGGCAACCGCTACAGCGACCAGAGCCGGGGCGAAGTCGATACCGAGGAGTTCTGAACAGGGCGGCGGGGAGGGCTGACAAGTCAGCTCCGCAGGCGGAGAATGGATGCCTCCAACGATGCAAGGAGCTTTCCATGACGAGTCAGGAACTGGCCCAGACCTTCACCGCCCTGTGCAAGAATGGCGAATTCGAGGCCGCCGGCCGAACCTACTGGTCCGACGACATCGTGTCGCGCGAGCCCATGCCCGGCGACATGGCCGAGATCAGGGGCCGCAAGGACGTCGAAGGCAAAGGCGTCTGGTGGTATGCGAACCACGAGATTCACAGCACCAAGGTGGAAGGCCCCTACGTGCACGGCGACCAGTTCTTGGTGCGCTTCACGATGGACGTGACGCCCAAGGGCGGCCAGCGCATGAACATGGACGAGGTCGGCCTCTACACAGTCAAGGACGGCAAGATCGCGGAGGAAAGCTTCTTCTTCGGTTCCTCCAGCTGACGGCCGGCCGTGGCGCCAAGGGCCCGCCCCATGAGCCAGCCGCCCCATCCGGAACCCGCCTTCGAGCGCAGCAGCTTCGTGAAGCCGTGCGGGTACTGCGGCGCCCGGCTGGCGGTCTTCGTCTCGCGCGAGGTCGGCAGCGGGGAGGAACATGCCTACGAGTGTCCGGAGTGCGGGAAAGACTATCTGGTGCACGCTGCGCTCGAGCCGCTGGTGAGCGTGCTCGAGCCGCGCAATGACGGTAAGACGGATCGGTACGAGGAGACGCTGTTCTGAGCGGTGGAGCAGGCAAGAAAAACGCCCCGGCGGGCGTTTTTTTGTTCTGGGTTCCCGCCTGCGCGGGAATGACGCTTAAAGCGTATCGATGAAGCTGCGCAGCTTGTCGCTGCGGCTCGGATGCTTCAGCTTGCGCAGCGCCTTGGCCTCGATCTGCCGGATCCGTTCGCGCGTCACGTCGAACTGCTTGCCGACTTCTTCCAGCGTGTGGTCGGTGCTCATCTCGATGCCGAAGCGCATGCGCAGCACCTTGGCTTCGCGCGGGGTCAACGAGTCGAGGATGTCCTTGACCACGTCGCGCAGGCCGGCCTGCATTGCCGCCTCGATCGGCGCGGTGTTGGTGCTGTCCTCGATGAAGTCGCCCAGGTGGCTATCGTCGTCGTCGCCGATCGGCGTCTCCATCGAGATCGGCTCCTTGGCGATCTTCATGATCTTGCGGATCTTGTCTTCCGGGATCTCCATCTTGGCCGCCAGGATGCTGGCATCCGGCTCGAAGCCGAATTCCTGCAGGTGCTGGCGCGAGATCCGGTTCATCTTGTTGATGGTCTCGATCATGTGCACCGGGATGCGGATCGTGCGCGCCTGGTCGGCGATGCTCCTCGTGATGGCCTGGCGGATCCACCACGTCGCGTAGGTCGAGAACTTGTAGCCACGCCGGTATTCGAACTTGTCCACCGCCTTCATCAGGCCGATGTTGCCTTCCTGGATCAGGTCCAGGAACTGCAGGCCGCGG
>JANXVP010000197.1 GCA_025351615.1 Ramlibacter sp.
GGTTTCCTTGTTGGGAATGACGACCCGCGGTGACCAGATTCTCGACCGCAGCCTGAGCAAGGTCGGCGGCAAGGGCCTGTTTGTCAAGGAGCTCGAGCTGGCACTGGAAGAGGGCCGCGCCGACATCGCCGTCCATTCGCTGAAGGACGTGCCGATGGACCTGCCCGATGGGTTTGCTCTGGCCTGCGTCATGGAACGCGAAGATCCGCGCGATGCGCTGGTGTCACCCAATTACGCTGCTCTCGCCGAATTGCCTCACGGCGCCGTGGTCGGGACGTCCAGCCTGCGCCGGGTCGTGTTGCTGCGCGCCTTGCGTGCCGACCTGAAAATCGAGCCGCTGCGAGGCAACCTCGACACCCGCTTGCGAAAGCTCGACGAGGGCCAGTACGACGCGATCGTCCTGGCTGCGGCCGGCTTGAGGCGGCTTGGCCTTGCGCAGCGCATCCGGCAGACTTTCGAGCCGTCCGAGATGTTGCCGTCCGCAGGACAGGGAGCGCTGGCGATCGAGGTGCGCAGCGGGCGCGCCGACCTGCTGGACCTGCTGGCGCCGCTGGCGCACCAGGCCACCTGGCTGGCCGTTGCGGCGGAAAGGGGCGTCAGCCGCGCGATGGGTGGCAGCTGTTCCATGCCGCTGGCCGCCCACGCAACATTCGCCGGCGAATACCTGCAACTCGCTGCCGCCTGGGGCGAGCCTGAAGGCAGCGGGCCGCTGGTTCGCGCCATGGACGCGGCTCCCGTGGCAGACCTCGAGCGGGCGGCCGCGCTGGGCGCCGGGCTGGCCGTGCGCTTGCGCGCCGGCGGTGCCCACTAACCGGCGCCATGCGCGTCCTGGTCACCCGACCCGCGCGCGAGGCGCAGCGTTGGGTTGCGGACCTGCAGCAGCTTGGCATCGACGCGGTTGGGCTGCCTCTGCTTGACATCTCACCCGCAGCCGACGAACGATCGGTTCGTCGGGCGTGGAAGCGGATGGCCGAATTTCAGGCCGTGATGTTTGTCAGCGGCAATGCAGTCGAACGTTATTTCATGGTCAGGCCGGCGGACGCTTCGTGCTGGCACCCCGACCGTGCAACCGGGGAGCACCCGCAGATCCCTTCTCCACGGGCCTGGGCGCCAGGCCCCGGAACGCGTGACGCACTGGTGCGGGCGGGAGTGCCCCGGCAGTCGATCGACACGCCGGCACAGGACTCGGAACTATTCGACTCGCAGGCGCTGTGGCTGCAGGTCGGCGATCAGCTCGCCAGCGGCCAGCGTGTGCTGGTCGTTCGCGGCGGCGACGCGCAGGGGCGAGGCGTCGGCCGCGACTGGATGTCGGAACAACTCACCCGGCGCGGCATCGCTGTCGAAACTGTGGTTGCGTACACCCGCAAGCCCCCGGTCTGGACGCCCGCGCAGTTCGAACTGGCGCAGCGGGGCGCGCTGAACAGCTCGCTGTGGCTGTTCAGCAGTTCAGAAGCCATCACCCATCTGCAGTCGCTGTTGCCCCTGCAGGCCTGGACAGATGCTCGCGCCGTGGCGACCCACCCGCGCATTGCGCAGTCCGCAAGCGACGCAGGTTTTGGTGTTGTTTGCCTGTCACGCCCAACACTGGCTGACGTGGTCGCGTCGATAGAATCGATCCAATGAGTTCCCAGCCCGTGAGCCCTCCGCTGGTGGATGCCATCCCCGCGCTGGAAAGCGTGCCGGCGGCCCGGACACCGGCGCGCGGCATGGCGCTGCCCCGGCCCGTGCTATTCCTGCTGGTGCTCCTCAGCGGCCTGTCGCTGCTTTTGAGTTCGCTGCTGTGGCAACGGCTGTCGGCGATCCAGGAACAGCTCGCACGCCAGAGCGCCGACTCCGGCATGCAGGCGGTCGAAGCCCGCACGCTGGCGCGGCAAGCGCAGGACGTGGCGCGGGACACCGCCGCCCGCCAGGCGGTGATGGAATCACGGCTGTCGGAAGTCGCCTTGCAACGCTCGCAGCTTGAGGAGCTGATGCAGAGCCTGTCGCGCTCGCGTGATGAAAATCTGGTGGTCGACATCGAGTCGGCAATCCGGCTCGCGCAGCAGCAGGCGCAGCTTTCCGGCAGCATCGAGCCGCTGCTGGCGGCGCTGCGCACGGCGGACCAGCGGCTGGCGCGCGCGGCCCAGCCGCGCCTGAACCGCCTGCGCGCCGCGGTGGCGCGCGACATTGAGCGGATCAGCGCGGCGCGGATCACCGACCTGCCGGGGTTGATGGCCAGGATTGATGAGCTCGTGCGCCAGATCGACGACTTGCCGCTTGCCAATGCAGTGGCCGGCAGTGGCTTGACTGGCAAGCTCCGGGAGCAGCTGCCGGTCGGCCCGACCTGGTGGCAGCGCAGCCTCGCGGCGCTGCGGCAAGAGGCGACGGCGTTGCTGCGGGTCAGCCGGATCGACCAGCCCGAGGCTGTGCTGCTGGCGCCGGAACAGGGCTTTTTCCTGCGCGAAAATCTCAAGCTCAAGCTGCTCAACGCGCGGCTGGCGCTGCTCTCCCGGCAAACCGAATCGGCGCGAGCCGATGTCGCTGCCGCGTCGGCAGCGCTGAATCGCTATTTCGACCCCACATCCCGCAAGACCCAGGCCGCGGCCGGCCTGCTGCAGCAGGTCCAGGGCCAGATCCGTGCCGTGGAACTGCCCCGCATGGACGAAACCCTGGCCGCCATCGCCACTTCGGCAGCTGGCCGGTGAAGCCCCGGCTCGCAGCGGCATGAGAGCGGCGCTCTGGTTCCTGGCCCTGTTCGGCGTGGCCGTTGCGATCGCGCTGTTCGCGGGCAATAACCAGGGCACAGTCACTGTGTTCTGGCCGCCCTACCGGGTCGACCTGTCGCTCAACCTGGTGTTGCTGCTGCTGTTCGCAGGATTTGTTTTCCTGCACGCTGCGCTAGGTGCTCTGGCGGCGCTGTTCGACCTGCCGCGGCAAGCGCTGCGCTGGCGCGCGCAGCAAAAGGAGCGTGCCCTGTTCGCGTCGCTCCTGGATTCGATCTCGCATCTGGTCGCGGGCCGCTTCATCCGCGCCCGCAAGTCGGCCGAAGCGGCGCTGGGCCAGGAAAAATCACTCGCGGCGGGCGGCGAGCGGCTGCCCAATGCGGGGCAGGTGCGCACCCTCGCACACCTGTTGGCGGCGGAAAGCTCGCAGGCGCTGCAGGATCGGCAGGCGCGCGAGGACCACCTGCAGCGGGCGCTGGAGCAGTCGTCCGCGAGAGACGCGCAGGAGACGCACGATGGCGCGTTGCTGCGCGCCGCGCGCTGGTCGCTCGACGACCGCGAGCCGCAAGCGGCGATTGCATGGCTGAAGGAATTGCCCCAGGGCGCGGCGCGCCGCACTGTCGCACTGCGGATGAAGCTCAAGGCCGCCCGACTGGCAGGACAGACCGCCGACGCGATCGAGACGGCGCGTCTGCTGGCCAAGCACCGTGCTTTTTCACCTGCCGCCGCCGAAAGTATCGTCCGGGGTCTGGCTATCGACCTCCTCAACAACGGCCATGATCCCGCCCAGCTGCAACGCATCTGGGCAAGCCTGGAGCCGGCTGAACGTGCCATGCCGGAACTGGCCACGCACGCTGCGCAGCGCCTGACCGGGCTGGGCGGCGATGCGTATCTTGCGCGCGACTGGCTGTTGCCGGTTTGGGAGCGCCAGGACATCCTGGGTCCCAACCTCAAGGTGAAGCTGGTCGCAGCGCTGGAAGACGGCCTCGATTCGCTGGACGGCGCATGGCTGGCCCGCATCGAATCGGCGCAACGCGCCAACCCGCGTGACGCGACCTTGCAATACCTCGCCGGCATGGCCTGCATGAAACGTCAGCTCTGGGGCAAGGCACAGCAACTGCTGACGCAGGCGGCGCTGGGGCTGCAGGACCTGAAGTTGCACCGCAAGGCTTGGCGTGCGCTGGCACGACTGGCTGAAGAGCGCGGCGACGCAGAGGCGGCGCAACTGGCCTATCAGCGGGCAGCCGACGAATAGCCGCCCAACCGGCCCGGCGAGAAAAAACCGCTCCGTCGCCAGGCGATCCGGAGCGGTTGCTGCGTTGGGCCAGCTGTTTATTGCAACGGCGTCCCGGGCTGCTCGAATGGCAGCTTCATCTCGCGCAGATCACGCTTGGTCTCCACCAGCACCAGCGGGCCTTCCTGGACCACCACGGCGGAGGCACGCTCGCGCGGCAAGTGGATCGGCTTGGTTTCCGCCGCGATTGCTGCCTGGACGGCGGCAATCTTTTCGGCATCGGAGTTGACCCACTGCAGGCCAGACCCCTGTGCCACCTGGGCCAGTTCGCTGACCGGCAGCTCGAAGCGCTCGACCTGCGGCAGGCCCCGGGCAGCCGGCGGTTCAGTCCGCGTGGCCTCGGCGGGCAGTGCCGGCGGCGGGCGCACAGTCTGCTGACGGACTGGCTGGTCCTGCCAGGAGCCCGGCGTTTCGCCCGCATCACTGCGGACGGCCTGTGGCTCACGCTCCGCTTTCGCAACTTGCATTGCGTCCTGGTTGGCGAAGCCGGTCGCGTAGCGCTGGCGTTCCGCTGGCGCTTGCGGCGGCATGTCCTGCACTGGCGCCATCGGGCTCGCCGGTTCATTCACCTGTGGCTGGCTGTTGCCGTCTTCGCGGGCCGGGCGGTCTCCACGTTCGCCGCGGTCGCGGCCACGCGAGCGGCCGCGACGCGGCTCGTCGCCTTCTCCGACCGGCCGCTGTCCTTCGCCCCGGGTCTGCGACTCTGATGGCGCATCGCCCACTGGCGATTGCCGGACACCAGCCCCGGAGCTGTCACCGACCGGACCGGCCACTCCCGCGAGCGCCTGCGCTCCCGCCACGGGGTCAGCCTGCTGGCCCGGTTCGTTGCGCGGGCCACGGTCGTTGCGCGGACCGCGGTCGCCCCGCTCACGTCGGCTTTCGCCTGCGCGTTCCCCACGGTCGCGCAGTCCTTCACCGCGTTCGCCCCGGGGACCGCGATCCTGGCGTTGCATCTGATCGCCCTCGACTCCGCCTTCGATGGGCGCGGCCTGCAGACCCGGCGTGGCGTCGTCGACCGGCGTGCCGATCTGGGCATCGCGACGCGGACCGCGGCCGTCGCCGCGCTGCTCGCGGCTGTCACGCCCCTCTCGATTGTCCCGGCCTTCGCCGCGATCGGAGCGCGGCTCCCGGCGCGGTTCGTCACGTCCCCGTCCTTCGTTGCTGCGTGGCTGGCCTTCGCCCTCACCCGGGCGCACCGGCTCGCGGCTTTCGTCCCGATCCTGGCGCTCACCGCGGCGCTGCTCGCCGTCGCGCCCGCCGCGCCGGCCACCACGGCCGTCGCCTCGACCTTCGCCCCGACGACTGTCGCGATGCTCGCCATTGCGGCCGTCACGCCGCGGCTCGCCGCCCGACGCGCCACGGCCTTCGCGCTTTTCTTCCTTCTTCGGCTCCGCCACCGCAACGGCGGCGGGAATGGGCACCGCTGGTGCGCCGAACAGGCCCTTGATCCAGCCCATGAAGCCGGTTTCTGCCGCCACGGGTGCGGGAACCGGCGCTGCAAGCTTGGGGGGTACAGGCGCCTTTGCCACTGGCTCGATTGCCTTGACCGGCTCCGGACGCGGGACCGCGATCGGAGCGGGCGCGTCGGGCAGGACGCCCTTGATGACAGGTTCCTGTTTGTTGGCACGCTCCTGCGAGCGGCGCGTCACGGTGGTCGGGTCTTCGATTTCCTCGGCCATGTGGTAACTGGCCTGCACGTTGTCCAGGCGCGGGTCGTCGTGCTTGAGGCGTTCGAGACGGTAGTTCGGCGTTTCGAGGGTCTTGTTGGGAACCATCAGCACGTTGATGCGCTGCTTGAACTCGATCTTGGCGATTTCGGCCCGCTTTTCGTTCAGCAGGAACGAAGCGACTTCGACCGGAACCTGGCACAGCACCGAGGCCGTGCTGTCCTTCATCGACTCTTCCTGGATGATCCGCAGGATCTGCAGCGCCGAGCTCTCCGTGTCGCGGATGTGGCCGTGACCGCCGCAACGCGGGCAGGGGATGGATGCGCCTTCGGACAGCGCCGGGCGCAACCGCTGGCGGCTCATCTCCATGAGGCCGAATTTGCTGATGGTGCCGAATTGGACCCGGGCCCTGTCCTGACGCAGGGCGTCGCGCAGGCGGTTTTCCACTTCTCGGCGGTTCTTCGACTCTTCCATGTCGATGAAGTCGATCACGATCAGGCCGCCGAGGTCGCGCAGCCGCATCTGGCGTGCGACTTCGTCGGCGGCTTCCAGGTTGGTGCGGGTGGCGGTTTCCTCGATATCGCCGCCCTTGATCGCGCGGGCCGAGTTGACGTCGATCGAGACCAGTGCCTCGGTGTGGTCGATCACCACCACGCCGCCGGAGGGCAGCTTCACTTCGCGTGCGTAGGCCGATTCGATCTGGTGCTCGATCTGGAAGCGCGAGAACAGCGGCGCGTCATCGCGATAGCGCTTCACCCGGGCCGCGTGCTCGGGCATCACGTGGGCCATGAATTGCTGGGCCTGGTCGTACACGTCGTCGGTGTCGATCAGGATATCGCCGATGTCGTTGTTGAAATAGTCCCGGATGGCGCGGATCACGAGCGACGATTCCTGGTAAATCAGGAAAGCGCCCTTGCCACCCTTCGAAGCGCCATCGATGGCGTTCCACAGCTTGAGCAGGTAGTTCAGGTCCCACTGCAGTTCGGGCGCGGCGCGGCCGATGCCTGCTGTGCGCGCGATGATCGACATGCCGCTGGGATACTCCAGCTGGTCCATCGCCTCCTTCAGATCGGCGCGGTCATCGCCCTCGATCCGGCGACTCACTCCGCCGCCGCGCGGATTGTTCGGCATCAGCACGACATAGCGGCCGGCCAGCGACACGAAAGTTGTCAGCGCCGCGCCCTTGTTGCCGCGTTCTTCCTTCTCCACCTGGACCAGCAGCTCCTGGCCTTCCTTGATGGCGTCGCTGATGCGCGCCTGCGAGACCGAAACGCCCGCGGTGAAATAGGTCCTGGAGATTTCCTTGAATGGCAGAAAGCCGTGGCGGTCTTCGCCGTAGTCGACGAAGCAGGCCTCGAGCGAAGGCTCGACCCGCGTCACGACTGCTTTGTAGATGTTGCCCTTGCGTTGCTCGCGTCCTTCGATTTCGATTTCATAGTCGAGGAGTTTTTGTCCATCGACGATCGCCAGCCGGCGTTCTTCCGCCTGCGTGGCGTTGATCAGCATCCGCTTCATAGCGTCACCTTCTTTTCTCAAATCAGTTGGGGTCAGAGCAGATCGCTTCGCAATCCGGATCTGACCCTCAACCCATCAACAAAGACCCTTGCGGGTCAACGATGCCAGGCAGACGCTTCGAAACGAATCGGGAATTGCCGGTGCGACGCGGTGGCCGAGAACTAGCTCAGCAGGCGTGGCAGGGGGGCGTGGACAGGGGCGAAGAACGGCCCGCCGGGAAGGCGGCGCTGGCGTGCTACAAACTTCGTAGCATGACGCACCCGCGGATAGCGGGCAGGCGGCGACTCCATACCTTCGGCCGGGGCTGTAAGCCACCGCCAGAAAGTCAACAGGAGCGCCATCAACACAGGAGTTCTCGCTTCATCCGCCGCCAGCTTTCGAGGCTGGCGGTGTGGTATTCCGTATCAGTATTTCAAAGTGTCGGCAGCTCCGGCGGCGGGGCGGGCGACTGCAGCCATCGAG
>JANXVP010000200.1 GCA_025351615.1 Ramlibacter sp.
GCCGAACTGCCCAAGGCCGACAAGAGCAGGTTCTACATGCTGCGTGTGTTCGGCAACCAGGCGCACGAAGTCTGGGACGTCAGCGACCCGGCGAAACCGGCGCTGCTCACCACCATCGTCAAGGGCCTGAAGGGGACGCACAAGAACTTCTGGGAATGCGACACCGGCATTGCCTACCTGGTGTCGGGCCATCCCCAGTGGCGCACCACCCGGATGACGCAGATCTACAACCTGGCCGACCCGGCCAGGCCAGTTTTCATCCGCGACTTCGGCCTGGTCGGCCAGCAACCGGGCGCGGGTGGGGCGGTGCCGACCTCGGTGCACGGCGCGATCTCCACCGGTCCCAAAGGCAACCGCGTGTACTTCGGCTACGGCACCAACACCGAAGGCGTGGTGCAGATCGTTGACCGCGCCAGGCTGCTCGGCGGCGCAGCCGACCCGACGCCGGAGAACCTGCTGGCGCCCCAGATTGCGCGGCTGGACCTGCCGCCGATGCATGGCGCGCACACGGTGTTTCCGGTGCCGGCCATGCCGATCGCCGAGTTCTCCAGGAACCTGCTGGGCAAGACCCGCGACTTCCTGGTGATCACCGACGAGGCGATCCAGAAGGAATGCCTGGAGGGGCGGCAGATGGCGTGGTTCGTCGATGCGACCACCGAGACCAAGCCGTTCGGCGTCGCCAGCTGGACGGTGCCGGAAAAGAGCGGCAATTTCTGCTCGCGCGGCGGCCGCTTCGGCACCCACTCGTCCAACGAGAGCTTCACCCCGGTCTATTACCGGAAGATCATGTTCTTCGCTCACTTCAACGCCGGCGTGCGGGCGGTGGACATTCGCGATCCCTTCAACCCGAAGGAGATCGGCTTCTACATCCCGGCGATCAACAAGAACACCGTGGTGCTGGAGACGCCGGCCGGCATGATCGCGGCCAAGCTGCCTTACACCGCCGCAGCGGACAGGCTGGCGATCCAGACCAACAACGTCGAGGTCGACGACCGCGGCTATATCTACATCGTCGACCGCGCCAACACCGGCATGCACATCCTCGAACTGACCGGTCCGGCGCGCGACATCGCTGACTGGACTGCCGCCGTCAATTAACCCGAAGGAGACGCGATGAACCCCACCCGAAGAACCATCCTGCGCAGCGGCGCCGGCGTCGTGACCGGCATCGCGCTGGCCGGTTGCAGCACGCTCGACGCGGCGCGCGCCCTCGCCCCGGCCGACCCGGCTGTCCGGGTCGAGAACTACTCGGCGCCCGGACCGGTCGTCATCGACGGCCGCCGGGTGAGAACCATCGACGTGCACGCGCATTGCTACGTGCCCGAAGCACTGGCCCTGCTGGGCGCGGAGGCAGACAGCGTGCTGCCACCAGTGAAGGGCGTGAAGGAGCACTTCATCGTCGTCGAAGAGCGCCTGCGCGCGATGGACGCCATGCGCATCGACATGGAAATCCTGAGCATCAACCCGTTCTGGTACCGCCGCGACCGCGCCATCACGGAGCGCATCACGCGGCTCCAGAACGAGAAGATGGCCGAGCTGTGCGCCGTCAATCCGCAGCGGCTGGGGGCGTTTGCGTCGCTGCCGCTGCAGTTTCCCGACGCCGCGGTGCGCGAGCTCGATTACGCGATCATGAAGCTCGGAATGAAGGGCGTGGCCGTTGGCGCCAGCGTCTCGGGCACGGATTTCTCCGACCCCCAGTTCCATCCCGTGTGGGCCCGCGCCGAGGAGCTGGGCGCGACACTCTTCATCCATCCGCAATCCACGCCGGAGCTGGCCAAGCGGTTCAAGGGCAACGGCTGGCTGTCCAACACCATCGGCAATCCGCTGGACACCACGATCGCGCTGCAGCGCCTGATTTTCGACGGCACGCTGGACAAGTTTCCCCGGCTCAAGATCTGCGCCGCCCATGGCGGGGGTTACCTCGGCTCCTATGCACCGCGTTCGGACCACGCCTGCTTCGTCTCGCCGGTCAACTGCGACGCGGCGATCGTGTTGAAAAAGAAGCCGACCGAGTACCTCAACCAGATCTATTTCGACGCGCTGGTGTTCACGCCCGAAGCGCTGCGGCACCTGGTGGCGCAGGTCGGCACCAGCCAGGTCGTGATCGGCTCCGACCATCCGATCCCGTGGGAAGAGCACCCGGTCGACCACGTCCTGAACACGCCCAGCCTGAATGGTGCCCAGCGCACGGCGATCCTCGGCGACAACGCCAGGCGGATGCTGAATCTTCCGGGCTGAGCCCTCACCCTCAGACCATCAATCCCCGCTTCTCGAGCATCGGCTCCACCACCGGGTCGCGGCCGCGAAAGCTGCGAAACGCCTGGGCCGGTTCGCGCCGGCTGCCGGCACTGTAGATGTGCTTGAGCAAACGCTCCGCCGTTTCGGCATGGAACGGATCGCCGGCTTCGGTGAACGCGCCGAACGCATCGGCCTCCAGCACCTCGGCCCACATGTAGACGTAGTAGCCGGCCGCATAGCCGGAGCCGGCGAACAGGTGCTGGAAGTGGGACAGGTAATGGCGCTGGCCGATGTCTTCCGGGATGCCGAGCACCGTGCGCTGGCCCGCCTCGAACTGCGCCAGGTCCACCGGCGTGCCATGCGGCAGGCTGTGCAGCGCCATGTCGATCAGGGCCGGCCCGGTGTACTGGATGGTGGTCCAGGCCTGGTCGAAGCGCCGCGCCGCGGCCAGCTTGTCGAGCAGGGCCTGCGGCATCGCCTCGCCGGTCACCCAATGGCGTGCATGGCGCTCGAGAATCTGCGGCTCCAGTGCCCAGTTCTCAAACAGCTGCGACGGCAGTTCGACAAAGTCGCGCAGCACCCGCGTGCCGGCCAGCCGCTCGTAGCGCACCTGTGACAGCAGCCCATGCAGGCCGTGGCCGAATTCGTGGAACAGGGTCTTCACGTCGTCGAAACTGAGCAGCGTCGGGCTGGCCTTGGCGAAATTGTTGTTGTTGATGACGATCGGCAGCGTGCCGCCATTGAGCCCCGACTGGCTGCGAAAAATGTTCATCCAGGCGCCGCTGCGCTTGGAGGGACGGGCGAAGTTGTCGCCCATGAAGACGCCGATCAGCGTGTCGCTGCGGCCCCGCACCTCCCACAGGCGCACGTCCGGGTGGTACAGGCCAGGGTTGGCCTGCTCGACAAATTTCAGTCCGAACAGCCGGCCGGCGCAATCGAACATCGCGGCGATCATGTTGTCCAGCGTGAAATAGGGCTTCAGCTCGGCATCGTCCAGGTCGAATTCTTCCTGGCGCACCTTCTCGGCCAGGTACCGCCAGTCCCAAGCGGCGATCGGCGTCGGCTGGCCCAGGCGACGGGCCATCGCGGCCAGCCGGACGCGGTCTTCGTCGGCCTTGGCTTTTGCGGGCTCCCAGGCCTTGGCCAGCAGGTCGAGCACCGCCGCCGTACCGCTGGCCATCCGGTCCGCCAGCGCGTAATCGGCATAGCTCGCATAGCCGTGCAAGGCCGCCTGCTCCTGGCGCAATTGAACGATCCGGGCCGCGATGGCGCGGTTGTCGTGCTCGCCATCGTGGGCGCCGCGTTGCATCCGCGCGCGCCACACAGCCTCGCGCAGGTCGCGCCGGGCCGAGAACGTCAGGAAAGGCTCCGCGAGCGATGGCGACAAGGTGACCGCGCTCGCATTCGGGCCCAGTCCACGCTGCTCGGCCGCCGCGCGTGCAGCCGAGCGCACCGACTCCGGCAATCCTGCGAGGTCGGCATCCTCGCGCAGCGGCAGCAGGAAACCGGATTCGTCGGCCAGCAGGTTCTGCGCGAACTGCGTGGTGAGGTTCGCCAGCTCCTCGGTCATCTTTCCATAGCGCAGGCGTGCGTCGGGCGCCAGCTTCGCGCCGGCCAGGACAAAGTCCAGGTGGACGCGCTCGAGCAGGCGCATGCTTTCGTCGTCGAGGCCCAGCGACTGCCGCCTTTCGAACAACGCGTCGATCCGCCCGAACAGGCCCTCGTGCATGTAGAGGGCGTTCTCGTGGGCAGCCAGCCGCGGAGCGATCTCGCGCTCCGCTGCCTGCAACGCGGGGCTGGTGTCGCTGACCGTGAGGTTGCTGAACAACAGGTCGATGCGGTTGAGCAGCCGGCCGCTGCCATCGAGCGCAGCGATCGTGTTGTCGAACGTTGCCGGCTGCTGCTGGCTCGCGATCGCGTCGAGCTCGGCGCGGTGCGCCTGCATCGCCAGTTCGAAGGCGGGTGCGAAGTGTTCGGGATGCACCTGGCTGAACGGCGGCAGGCCGTAGGGCGAGTCCCAATCCTCCAGCAGCGGATTGCGGGCAGGCTGGGCGGTCGGGACAGGGTTGTTCATGGGCACGCAGGCGACGGGAAGCAACGCAAAGGCCAGTCTATGCGAATCCGGCTGTCACGACCGCAATGGCGATGCCAGTTCCAGCACCGCATCGGCAAACACCCGCGGCACTTCCTGCGGCATGTTGTGGCCGACGCCCGGCACGACGCGGTGAGAGCGTGGGCCGGTGAAACGATGGGCGTGGGCGGCGGCGCTGGCCGGCGGCCGCACCCCGTCGTCGGCTCCGTCGAAGGTCAGGGTCGGCACGCTGATCGCCGGCTGGGCCGCCAGGCGCCGCTCGATGCCGGCATAGGCGGGATCGCCCGCCACCAGGCCGAAGCGATGCCGGTACGACTGGATCACGACGTCGACGAAATCAGGATTGTCGAACGCCGCCGCGCTGCGATCGAAGCTGGCATCGTCGAAGGTCCAGGTCGGCGACCAGAGCCGCCACAGCAGCCGGGTGAACGCGCGCCGGTCCTTTGCCAGACCCGCGCGCCCGCGCTCGCTGTGGAAGTAATACTGGTACCAGAGCCGGTGCTCGTTCTGCGGCGTGTCCGGTTCCATGCCGCCGGCGATGTGCTGGATGTTGTAGCTGTTGAAGGACACCAGGCCCGCACAGCGCTCCGGCCACAGCGCCGCCACCACGCAGGCTGCCCGGCCGCCCCAGTCGTAGCCTGCCAGTACCGCGCGCGGAATGCCAAGCGCGTCCATCAAGGCGAGCAGGTCGGCGCCCAACGCCGCCTGTTCGCCGGAGCGGGGAGTGGCGTCGCTCAGGAAGCGTGTCGCGCCGAAGCCGCGCAGGGAGGGAACGATCACGCGGCAACCCGCGGCGGCAAGGATCGGCGCGACTTCCGCGTAGGCGTGAATGTCGTACGGGAAACCGTGCATCAGGAATACCGGCGGTCCGTCGGCGGGCCCGGACTCGAAGTAGGCGACGTCGAGGACGCCGGCTTGAAGGTGCTTGATCGGTTCCATGAAGACCGATTGTGACAACCCGCGGGCGAGGCTACTTCAACGCCCGCAACACGTTCTCGGCCGTCGCCGGCGCTTCCATCCGCACCAGGGCGCCGGCCGGCTTCGTCGCCGCGACCGCGTCCCGCAGCGCCTCCCAGACACTGATCGCCAGCATCAACGGCGGCTCGCCCACGGCCTTGCTGCGCAAGACGTTGTCTTCGGGGTTGGGCTGGTGCCAGAGCGCCACGGTGAAATGCTCCGGGACATCGCCAGTCGCCGGAATCTTGTAGGTGCTGGGCGCGTGCGTGGCGAGGTGACCGTCGTCGTTCCACACCAGCTGCTCGGTCGTCAGCCAGCCCATGCCCTGGACAAAACCGCCTTCGATCTGGCCGATGTCGATGGCCGGATTGATGCTGGTGCCGACGTCGTGCAGGATGTCGACCTTGAGCACGCGGCTCTCGCCGGTCAGCGTGTCGATCGCCACCTCGCTGCAGGCTGCACCGTAAGCGAAGTAGAAGAACGGCCGGCCGGTCAGCGTGGCCTTGTCGTAGTGGATCTTGGGAGTGCGGTAAAAGCCGTCGCTCCACAACTGGATCCGGTTGGCGTACGCGGCCTTGACCACCTCGTCGAAGCTGCGCGTGGATTTGGGCGAAACCACCTTGCCGTCGGCGAAACCGATGGCCCCGGCGCCGCAGCCGTCCAGCCCGCTGACGAAAGCGGCAAGGTTGTCTCGCACATTGCGCGCTGCGTACTGCGCCGCGCGGCCGTTCAGATCGGTGCCGCTGGAGGCAGCGGTTGCCGACGCGTTGGGCACCTTGCTGGTGTCCGTCGCAGTGCAGCGAATCCGTTCGAACGGGACACCCAGCTCTTGCGCCACGATCTGCGAGATCTTGGTGTGCAGCCCCTGGCCCATCTC
>JANXVP010000207.1 GCA_025351615.1 Ramlibacter sp.
GACCTGGTCGGCGGCCAGGTGGAAGCGACCTTGGTGAGCCTGCAAGGTGTGGCGGAGCAGCTGAAAGCCGGGCGCGCACGGGCCTTGGCCATCACTTCGCCCGCGCGTGTCGCGGCCGCATCGGATATCCCGACATTCGCAGAGTCCGGGTACCGCAACTTCGACCTGACGCTCTGGTACGGCATGGCCGCTCCCAAAGGGCTGCCCGATGCGATCGTGCGGAAGTTGAATCAGTCATTGCGCGCCGCGATTGCCGCGCCCGACGTTCAGCAAGCGCTTCGCGCGCAGGCTGCCGACCCCCTCGGCGGGTCGCCCGAAGACATGCTGGCCTTCGTCCAAAAAGAGGCAACGCGCTGGGGCGCGATGATCAAATGAGCGCGTCGCCGGACGAAGCGTTCAGGATCCGTGAGGCAGTCAAAGATCGGCTGATCGACTACTGGTGGGACGTGGACCGCAACGGGGCCAAGGGCGCACTCGCGTTCTACACCGAGGATTGTGTGTATCTGATGTGCGACCACCGCATGGAGGGCCATGCGCCGATCAAGAGTTACTACGACTATCGCGAAAGTCGCGGCGCTCGCATGGTCCGGCATGTTGTCACCAACCTGCGCGTCCACGTGCACGCACCCGACCGCGCGACGCTCGACGGCACGCTGACTGTCTATGCGGCGGACGGTGTTCCGGTGCTGCCGTCGGCGCCGCCCATCATGGTCGCCGATACCGAATGCGAGTTCGAGCGCGGCGTGGATGGCGCGTGGCGCTTTCGTATGCACAAGATCATTGCGCTTTTTACGGGTGGGGTGCAAGTGCTGGTGCCTCCTGGGGCCTCGTAGAGCGAATGGGCTCGCGAAGGTTGCAGCCACGTCTGCTCAAGGCAGACAGTGGTCGACCCCTCCCTGCACCACGCCACCGCGTCGCAGTCGTTTGATCCGATCGCGCACACCAGTGTCTCGGCCGCATAAAAGATACTTGGAACGCAGTAGAAGGGCGTACGGTCAGGGTCTTGCTACCATCGCTGCTCACACATTGCAGGAGTCGCGTAGATGAACGAGTGGATGGGCCCGCGCGGGCACAACGTGGCCTTGCTTTTCAGTGAGGCCAGCCGCCTTGCCTACGTTCAGCAGGCGACAGAACGACAACAGACCTACAATTTCGAGGGTGCTGACGGCGATCAGCGCACCTGGCTCAAGGGCGAGCACGCCTACCTGGCGCCGGCCGGCGCGGACCTGTTCCTGGCTCGCTGCAACTTGAAGCACGACATCGTCGAGGAATCGCAGCTCACCGCGGCCGCCCTGGATTCGTACTCCGCGCTTGTCATCCCGAACGCCGGTCACCTCGAGCTGGCCACTGTCGCGCGAATTGAAGCCTGGATGCGCAATCCCGACCACCGCCTCATCGTGACCGGCCGCACCAACCTGCCGCCGCCCTTGCTTGGGCTGGGTTCGTTGAAGCTGGGTGCTGTTTCGGGCTTCACCGGCTGGCGCTGGCTGGAAGGATCGCCTTTCGCGGATCCGGTTCGCTGGGAGCCCATGTACGTCAGCGGCTACCGCGGCCACGCGGTGCAGCTCGTGGAGGCGGCGCCGGGCAGCCGCGTGCTGGCGGACCTGCTCGAATTCAGCGGCGACCTGAGCAACGCCAGCACCGTCATTTCCGCGCGGCTCGGTCCCGCCATCGTCGCGACCGACCGCAGCATCTACATCGCCAACCAGGTGTTCGAGCTGGTCGGCGGCATGTTGCAGGCGCACCTGAACGTCGAGGCAGTCCGCCACTGGGCCAACCCGACGCACTGGGGCGACACCTTGCTGTTCTTTATCCGTCGCATCGCCATGGACGCCGGCTTCGCATCGCTTTGGCAGACCCGCCTGCGGTCGTTCGGCGCCTACCAGGGCGTGCTCACCTTCCGGCACGACGTGCACGGCATGCGCGACTACACGATGCTGGACTACCAGATCCAGAACCTGGTCCCTGCCAGTTGGGACATCGAAGACCCTGGCTTTTCCACCAACATCACCGAGCCGATGGCGAAGGACTGGGTCGAACGGATTACGAAGAACAGCTTCATCGAGCCGGCGCTGCACAACGACAGTTCGATCGGCGACCCACCGACCGCAGTCCACGGCAAGGGATTGTTCACCCATTTGATCAACGCCGAAAAAAGTCTGGGCTACACCATCTGCACCTGCGGCCGGCATGCGGGCGGCCACATGCACCCCGAGACCATCGACGCGATGGACTACATGTACAACAACATGCCGTCGATGCTTGGCATGTGCACCTTCAGCTACTACCACATGATCGAGTACGGCGTGCGCGATCCCAACGCAATGGTGGGAGGTGAGATCGGTGGCAAGGAGCTTACCTACGTCACCGACCTGCGCCGCACCATCGCCACGCAGGGCATCTGGTTCCCGTTTCATCCGGTCGTCACCACCGACAAGGAATGGCGGCCGGTGCGGGGCTGGGACCGAACCCATGAATTCGATGCGGCACCGGAGCTGGTGGAGACCATCTATGGCGCGCACAACTCGCGCACACCGGGGGCCGACGACCGGCTGGAGAACGGCGTCTACAGCTTTCAGTACCACCCCGAACTTGCGCGCGACCCCTCGCTCAACGACGGCAAGGGAACGCTCGACTACCTGCGCTACTGCATCAACCTCGCCGAGCGCCTCGACTTCTGGATCCCCACGCAGGCCGAGATCTACCAACGCATGGCCGACTACGAAGACCTCGTGTTCGAGGTGCGCGAGGGCGGCCGAGAGGTGACGGTGCGCAATCCGACCGCCCGCCGCATCGTGGCGATGGTCATGGAGCAGCGCCTGCCTTTCGGCAGCGTCTGGCACGGAGAGCACGAGCTGGTCCATGTGGTGCGCGATGCGTTCGTCACGCTGCCGCCGCTCGAGCCGGGCGCAGAGGTCACGCTGCACTTCAAGCCGGAGCGTCCTGGCGACGAGCCGCTGCTGCGCCAGCCGAGCAACAAAGGCATCACCATCATCGACGCAAGGCGCATTCCCGCCAGCGGCGAGACGGTGCTGAAGGTGAAGGTGTGCCGCTCGCAGCCGCTGTGCGTCGAGGGCGTCGATGCGCTCGGCGCCTACCGGGTGCAGGTGGACGGCGAGCCGGCGCGCTACTTCGGGCCGCGCGTGGTCCAGACCATCCAGGCCAAGTTGAGCAACAGCAAGACGGCTAAGGCCTCTGTGGGCGAGGTCACGCGCCGCACCAAGCTGTCGGGCATCACCACGTTCCTGGACCTAATGATCGAAGGCCATCCTGACAACTTCATGGAGCGCACGGTGCGCATCAGGCAGTTGGCCGGCGTCGAAGCGCAGCAGGCGCGCATGGCGATGATGCTGGCAACGCCGAAGAAGACCGGGCGGGTCACCCCCTACCTCGAGTCGGTGGCGGCGAAGGACTAGCGCTCAGGCGGGCGTGCCGCCGAGGTATGCCACCTGGATGCGTGGGTCCGAGATCACCTGCGCGGCCGGGCCCGTCATGAACAGGCGGCCCAGCTCCATCACGATGCCGGTGTCGGAGATCTGCAGAGCGCCGTGCGCGTTCTGTTCCACCACCAGCACCGTCAGGCCGTGACGCCGCAGGTCGGCAATCGTCGCGAAGATCTTGTCCTGGTTGCCCGGCGACAGTCCGAGCGACGGTTCGTCGAGCAGCAGCAGCCTCGGCCCCGACTCCAGCACCATTGCCGTCTCCAGCACCTGCTGTTCGCCGCCGCTCAGGTTCCCTGCCAGCACATTGAGCTTCGCGCCAAGCATCGGGAATAGACCCAGCACCCGGTCGACAGCGGCCTGGATGGCGCTGCCACGTAGCGTATAGGCGCCGAGGTCCAGATTCTCACGTACCGTCATCAGGGGGAAGTTGCAGCGGCCCTGCGGTACGAAACCAATCCCCAGCGCCAGCCGCTCGCGCGGGGTAAGTTTTTCGATCTGCCTGCCCTCGAACAGAATATGGCCGCCGAAGTACTTGTTGGTGCCATACACCGCTTTCAGTAGCGTCGACTTGCCCGCGCCATTGGGACCAATGATGGTGGTGATGCTTCCCGCCGGAATCGATGTCGTGAAGTCGGTGACGATGGGCTCGTCGCCATAACCGACGGAGAGCGACTGGAATTCAAGCAGAGGTGGGCTCACGTCAGCGTCCTTGCGCTTCATACGCGGTGGCGCCGGCCTGTCCAAGATACGCGGCGAGCACACGCGGGTCGCTGCGAATCAGGCCGGGCGGCCCGTCGGCGATCTTTTGGCCCGACTCCAGCACCACTACGCGCTGGCACAGGTTCATGACGAAGTCGACGTTGTGTTCCACGATCACCAGCGTCACGCCTTCGGAGTTCAGCTGCTGGATCACCTGCTCGATGCGCCGCACCATCGTGGGGTTGACGCCGGCCACGGGCTCGTCGAGCACGACGACGCGCGGGTGCGCCATCATGCTGGCGGCGATGGCGAGCAGCTTGCGCTGGCCGTACGAGAGGATTGCCGCAGGCGCATCGGCGTAGTGGGACAACCCGACCGTTTCGAGTAGCAGGCGTCCGCGCGCTGCTGCCCTTGCTTCCTTGTCGCGAACCTCGGCGCTGCGCCGCAGCGACGCGAGCCATCCGGCTCCGTCGCTCTCCTGGGAGGCGACGCAGAGGTTCTCCAGGAGGCTCAGCTCGTCGTACGCACGCACTGTCTGGAAGGTGCGTGTCAGGCCCGCGCGTGCGATGCGGTGCGGTGCCAGGCCGGTGAGCGACCGGCCGTCCAGGAACCACTCGCCCGCATCCGCTTTCTGGAAGCCGCTGATGCAGTCGATGCTGGTGCTCTTGCCCGAGCCGTTGGGCCCGATGAGGCCGACGATGGTGCCGGCTTCCACCTGGAAGGAGAGGGCGTCGACCGCGGTCAGGCCGAAGTAGTGCTTGCTGAGGCCGCGCACTTCGAGCAGCGGCGTGCTCATTGTTTCTCGCCGTACGGGATCTTGCGCCAGCGCTCCAGGCGCCGCTGCCTGAACCAGCCGCCGATCCCGCGCGGGAAGACCAGCATCGCGGCGATCAGGATCACGCCGTACAACACCATGCGCAGGTCGGTGGTGAAGCGCAGCATGTCGGGAAGCACGGTCAACACCGCCGTGCTGAACAGCACGCCCCAGAAGCTCCCGGCGCCACCCAGGATCACCATGATCAGCATTGTCTCGGTGTAATAGAAATCGAACACGGAGGGGTCCACGATGGTGAGATAGAACACGAAAAAAGCGCCGACTACGCCGCTCAACATCGCCGACAGCGTGACGGCGAGCAGCTTGTAGCTGAGCGGGTTGATCCCCTGCGACTGCGCCAGCGCTTCATTGAGCTTGATCGCGCGCAGGGCCCGGCCGATCCGGGAGCTGACGACCAGATAGATCAGGCCGAGGCTGAAGACGGCGAATCCCATCATCAGGTAATAGAAATCCGTCGGCTTGTTCAGGCGCCACGACAGGAATGAGGGCACCGGCAGGCCCGGGATGCCCATCGCACCGCG
>JANXVP010000087.1 GCA_025351615.1 Ramlibacter sp.
GGCTCGGTCTCGATCAGGTAGTCCACAGCGGCCAGGGTGTTGAACAGGAAATGCGGTTCGACCTGGGCCTGCAGCACCTGCAGCCGGGCCTGCACCAGCTGGCGTTCCATCGCCTCGCGCTCGGCCGCGTTGACGGCGGTACGCACCTTGGCGTCGGCCTGCGCGACCTTTCGAACCACAATTTTCGAAGCGGCAAGATACGCGAACAGCACGACCAGGACGACTCCGCCGAGGTCGCCCAGGAAACCCCGGAAGGTGATCACCTGGCGGTCCCCCCGGTGCTCATGGCCCTCGTCCAGAGTGGCAGCGCTTTCCCTGTCGCCATCGCCGTCGGCGCCGGCAGGAGGCGCCGGAGCCTGGACGCCGGCACCAGGCTCCGGTGGCACAACCGGGACCCCGGGCACGGCTGGCGTGGGGGGCACAGTCGTAATCCGGATGCCATTGCGCCCGCCGATCGTGACGGCCATTTCCTTGTGGGGCCCGGCGACCCGGACGCGGTCATGCTTGAGGTGCAGCAGGTCTTCGATGATGGCGCCGGCAACCAGGATCACCAGGAACAACACGATCAGGCGCGCCCATGACATCGATGATGCCCACTGCGACACCTGCCCGTTGACCTTGACCAGCCACCCGATCGTGCCGGTCGGGGCCTGATCGAGGTCCCTTTGATTCGCTGTCATTGCCGGAATTTAACCCGGCTGGAGGACATCTCCACAGCACCCAGGCTCGATACCTCGGCAAAGTCATCCTGGCGGACCGGCGCGAACGTCTCCGGCAGGGAGTCGCGGCGACCGACGATGAGCACCGGCGGCAACTGCCGGACCACGACGGTTACCGCAGCCCGCGACGGTTTCCGTGCGGCAAGATAAAACTGCCCATCCGACCATTCGGCCAGCCACGCCAGCGCTGCCGTGGCGCTGAGAACAGCCGCGGCGACGGCCATCCTAGCGGCGCCCGCAAGCAAGGCGGGGGGCTGGAACCGCAGGCTTGGTGCGGCTTCGCTCTGATTGTTCATGGATTCCTCCAGCACGGCCAACAGGGCCGGTGAGGAGGACTTTAGGCACGCGGCCGGAGCGTCGCGAGGTCGATGCGACGAACCGCGGTCTGAAGCGACAGGCTGTGGAAATCCCGGACCGAACTGCGCCGGACGCCGCCCCTCAGACGGTGCGGCCGAACGGACCGTCGGCGCCGACCTGGACCAGCCGGCCTTGCGGATCGGCTTGTTTCGCGGCCGCATCCCGTGCCACGCAGTCCGCGAAATAGCGCACCTTGCCGTCCTCGCCCTCCAGTTCGACCAGGCCGTGGATGTCGGTCTCGAAGCCGGGGCATTGCGCATTGAACTCGCGCGAGAACTTCAGGTAATCGACGATCTTCTTGTTGAAGACCTCGCCGGGTATCAGCAACGGGATACCGGGCGGGTAAGGCGTGACCAGCGAGGTGGTGATCCGCCCTTCCAGTTCGTCGATCTCCACCCTTTCGGTCTTTCGGTGCGCGATGTAGGCATAGGCGTCGCTGGGCTTCATCGCCGGCGTCAGGTCCGACAGGTACATCTCGGTCGTCAGACGGGCGATGTCGTAGCGGGCGTACAGCTCGTGCACGTACTGGCACAGGTCGGCCAGTCCCATCTTCTCGTAGCGCGGATACTGCTGGCAGAACTCCGGCAGGATCCGCCACATCGGCTGGTTCTTGGCGTAATCGTCCTTGAACTGCTGCAGCGCCGACAGCAGCGTGTTCCAGCGGCCCTTGGTGATGCCGATGGTGAACAGGATGAAGAAGCTGTACAAGCCGGTCTTCTCCACGATGATGCCGTGTTCGGCCAGGAACTTGGTGACGATCGAAGCCGGGATGCCGGTCTTGGCGAACTTGCCGTTCAGGTCCATGCCCGGGGTGACGATGGTGGACTTGATCGGGTCCAGCATGTTGAAACCTTCGGCCAGGTTGCCGAAGCCGTGCCACTTGGCAGTCCTCGCCTCGCCCTTGATGATCCAGTCGTCGGCGCGGCCGATGCCCTCCTCGGCCAGCTTGTCCGGGCCCCAGACCTTGAACCACCAGTCCTTGCCGTACTCCTCGTCCACCTTGCGCATGGCGCGGCGGAAGTCCAGCGCCTCCAGGATGCTTTCCTC
>JANXVP010000243.1 GCA_025351615.1 Ramlibacter sp.
ATGCTCAGGGGACGCCAGCGCTTCGAGACCGCCCGCCCCTTCGGTCGCGCCGATGGCGTCAAGGCGATCGTTTCCGCCCTTCGCGGTGGCGCGCCACTGTACCTGCTGCCCGACATGAATTTCGGTCCGGAAGAATCGATCTTTGTGCCGTTCTATGGCGTGCCGGCCGCGACCGTGCCCTCGCTCGCACGCTTTGCCCGGCTGGGACGCGCCAAGGTGGTCCCGGTGGTGGCGCGCATGACGCCGCGAGGTTATGACGTGACCGTGATGCCGGCCTGGCAGGGCTACCCGAGTTCCGACCTGCAGGCCGACACCGCGCTGATGAACCGGCGGCTGCAGGACTACATCGACCAGATGCCTGACCAGTACTACTGGGTGCACAAGCGCTTCAAGACGCGACCGGAAGGCTCCGCTGCGCCCTATTGAGCGCAGCCTGGGATCTCAATGTTGGCGCAGGAAACTGGCGAGCCGTGCGGCGACCAGTTCTGGCCGCTCGTGGACGATCCAGTGACTGGCTCCTTCCACCTTCTCGAGCGTGAGATCCGGGATGTATTGCTCCAGGCCGGCAATCAGTTCCGGCGGCAGGGCGACGTCGTCCATGCCCCAAAGGACCAGGGTCGGTAGCTCGACGGTGAGCGCGTCCTGTGGCAGCTCGATGGAAGCCGCCGCAGGTTCTTCCGGCCGCGGCGGCCGCAGCGGTGACGCGCGATAGTAGTTGCAGCCGCCGACGAGGCCTGTGCCCGGAAGGCTGCCGGGTGGGCCGTTCCAGATTTGCCGGTACTGGTCTTTGACGGCTTCGGTGAGCCACGCTGCGCCCCCGGCCGAGTGGGTGAAAAATGGCCACATCCGCGCATAGTCCTTTTCCGCCAGCAATGTCTCGGCGTCCGGCCGGATCAAAAAGTTCATGTAGGCGCTGGCCGCCTGTTGCTTTGGATTGTTTTTCAGCTCGCGCAGGAAAGTGCCGGGGTGGGGAGAATTGATGATCGCCAGCTTCTTCGCAAGCTCCGGCATCTGGTTGGCAAGGTTCCAGGCGACAGCACCGCCCCAGTCGTGGGCGACCAGGCATTCAATGGGCGACCCGGCGCCGACGATCCCGATCAGCGCGGCGATGTCCTGCACCAGGTACCTGGCACGGTAGGCCTTGACGTCTTGCGGCGCGCTGGACAACTCGTAACCACGCAAATTGGGCGCGATGCAGCGGTAGCCACCGTGCTCGGGCAGGGCGAAATGTTCCAGCAAGACATCCCAGACGAAGGCGGCTTCTGGAAAGCCATGCAGGAACATCAGCACCGGCCGGCCCGTCTCGCCTGCGGCACGGCAACTCAGGTGCATGCCGTGCGGCAGCGCCTGCTGGAAGGTTTCAATCGTCATGCTGCCTCGGGATGAGCCCACTGCCACAGCAGCAGGGCGGTTTCTTCCACACCCTGTTTTTTCAGGGCCGAAAACAGTTTGACCTCGCCGCCGCCGGCTTGCAATCGCGCAATCGACAGCGCCTTGGCAGCCTCGCTTCGGTTGAGCTTGTCCGCCTTGGTCAGAAGCAGCATGAACTTCAGTCCTTGCTCCACCCTGGGCCGGATCACTTCCAGCAGGATGTCATCGAGCTCCGTCAGGCCATGGCGAGGATCGCACAGCAGCACGATGCCACGCAAGTTTTCGCGGGAGACCAAGTAATTGGCCATCACCTGTTGCCAGCGCAGTTTGTCCTGCTTTGGCACTGCTGCGTAGCCATAGCCTGGCAGGTCGGCCAGCACCGCGTCGGTGATGCCTTGTTTGCCAAGAGTAAACAGGTTGATGCTCTGCGTGCGGCCCGGTGTCTTGGAGGCAAATGCCAGGCGTTTTTGCTGCGTCAGGGTGTTGATGCAGGTCGACTTGCCGGCGTTGGAGCGGCCGACGAAGGCAACTTCGGGGTAGTCGTGCGGCGGCAGGAACTCGAGCGTTGGTGCCGTCGTGAGGAACTTGGCCGTGTGCAGCCAGCCCAGCGCGACGGTCGCAGGATCCTTCGCGGCGGCGACGCCAGTGCCGTGGCTGATGGACGATGCCGGCTGGCCCTCGGGCTTGGTCATTGGGTGCTTCGGTGATGGGGAGAATCCGGAGGGGGCATTGTAGAATCACGGGGTTTTGCGCCAATCACACACTCCGATATGAAGTTGCTCGCCTCCCTGCTGATCGCTGCCTCGCTCGCGGCAACCTGTGTGTCCGTCGGTGCGGTCGACGACCATCCCGCCGCGCCGAAAGCGCCGGCAGAGGCTGCTGCGCATGAAGCGCCGGTCGTCGCGCCGGTGGCGGTCAAGCCGGACCTGGCCCAGGGCGAAGCGAAATTTACCGCCGTCTGCGCCGCCTGCCACGGCGCGGACGGAAACTCAGGGACGCCTGTGAACCCGAAGCTGGCGCAGCAGCATCCTGAATACCTCGTCAAGCAGTTGCAGGAGTTCAAGGCCGGCAAGCGTGCGAATCCGGTCATGATGCCGATGGCCTCGCAGTTGAGCGACGCCGACATGAAGAATATTGCCGCGTGGGTTTCCGCGAAAAAGGGCAAGGCGGGCTTCGCCAAGGACAAGGATCTGGTGGCGGTGGGAGAGCGAATCTATCGCGGCGGAATCGCGGACCGGCAGGTGGCGGCCTGCGCGGGTTGCCACAGTCCCAATGGCGCGGGCATTCCGGCGCAGTATCCACGCCTGTCGGGCCAGCATGCCGATTACACGGTCGCCCAGCTCACGGGCTTCCGGGACGGCTTGCGCAAAAACAGTGCGCAGATGATGCAAGTCGCGTCAAAACTCAATGACCGTGAGATCCGCGCTGTCGCAGACTACATCGCTGGCCTGCGTTAAAGGTCGCCAGACTGCCGGGTGAGGAGACAGTCCGGCGGGTGCGCCCCTAGTTCGGGCCACCCTTCATCATGGATTCCATGTCGGACATGGACATCATCCCCTTCTTCATCTTTGGCTTCATCTTGTTCCACATCATGGAATGGTAGCTGTCCCATTCCTTCCTGGAGATCATGCCGTCGCCGTTGGTGTCCATTGCCTTCATGTCCATTCCCATTCCCATGCCTCCACCGGCAGCCATGGGCATGCTGTTACCGCCTCCGGCCATAGGCATTCCTCCTGCCATCGGCATGGCAGCGCCGCTGTCGCCAGCCATTCCCTTTTTGGCATCGACTTTCATCTGCGCTTTAGACGACGGGGCGCCACCGGAAGCGTTTGGGTTGCTCTCCTGCGACGGGCGGGCCACGGTGCCGGGAGGAGCTTGGGCAAATGCTGCGCTGCAAGCCAACGCCGCAAGTGCGGCTAAAAACTGTTGTTTCATGGGGTCTCCAAAAATAGGGCGAAATGCCAATGTTGGTATTTGAGGCACACCGGCGCTGATTCGGCTGTAGGACAGGATCGGGCTGCGCTGTCGGCAGGGCTTGTGTCGTGCTCCACAGTGATGGCACCCTTTCACCGCGATTTCTGAATCCTTACACGTGTGGCGCGCGTAACCAAAGGGAGCCGGAACGATTTGGCGCTTCGCAACAAGGACCAAGACATGCTGATCAAGACCCACCGAGACGGATTCATGGACCGGATTCCGAGCGAGATCACCCCCCGGGCGGTGTATCGCGACCGGCGTGACCTGATGCGCCTGATGGCTGGCGGCGTCGCCGGGGCCGCGCTCGCGTCCTGGGCCGGGCGCCAGGCCCAGGCCCAGATGCCCGGCAAGCATGCGGCCATCGCCGCGGCCAGGTCGGCGCTCCCTGGCGCCGTTGCGGCGGACAAAGTGACGGATTTCAAGGACGCCAGCAGCTACAACAACTATTACGAGTTCGGGACAGACAAAGCCGACCCCGCGAAGAATGCCCACACGCTCAAGACCACGCCCTGGACGGTCGAAATCGAGGGATTGGTCAAAAAGCCCGCGAAGTACACCCTGGACGATCTGGTCAAGCTCAGCGCGCAGGAAGAGCGGATTTACCGCCTGCGCTGCGTCGAAGGCTGGTCGATGGTGATCCCGTGGGTCGGCTACTCGCTTGGCAAGCTGGTCGAGAAAGTGGAGCCTCAGTCAAGCGCAAAGTATGTGGAGTTCATCAGCCTGGCCGATCCCAAGACCATGCCATTTGTCGGCTCGCGCGTCCTGGACTGGCCTTACGCCGAGGGCTTGCGGATCGACGAAGCGATGAACCCCCTGACACTGCTGGCCTTTGGCATGTATGGCGAAGTCTTGCCGAACCAGAACGGTGCGCCGGTGCGCCTGGTCGTTCCCTGGAAATACGGCTTTAAAAGCGCCAAGTCGCTGGTGAAGATCCGCTTCACGGACAAGGAGCCGAGAACCGCATGGAGCAAGGCCGCGGCCAGCGAATACGGTTTTTATTCGAACGTGAATCCCGATGTCGATCACCCGCGCTGGAGCCAGGCGACCGAGCGCCGCATCGGCGAGGACGGCTTGTTCTCCAGGAAGCGCAAGACCCTGATCTTCAACGGCTACGAACCGCAGGTCGGCCAGCTCTATGCCGGCATGGACCTGAAAAAGAACTTCTGATGGCGGCCAGCCCGGCAGCGCGCCGAACCCTGGCCGGCTTCCTGATGCACCCCGCGGCCAAGGGGATCCTGTTCCTGCTGGCGTTGCTTCCGTTTTCCTGGCTGCTTTACGGTGCAGCCACCAATCAGCTCGGCGCCAATCCTGCGGAACACCTGATCCGGTCCACCGGCGACTGGACGCTGCGCTTCCTGTGCATCGTCCTGGCGGTGACGCCGTTGCGTGTGATCACCGGCACGCCGGCGCTCACCCGCTTCCGCCGGATGCTCGGTCTGTTCGTTTATTTCTACGTCGTCCTGCACCTGCTGAGCTACAGCTGGTTCGACATGGGCTTCGACGTCCCCGCTATTGCGAAGGACATCGCAAAACGGCCGTTCATCCTGGTCGGCTTCAGCGCGTTTGTGCTGCTGACTTCGTTGGCGGTCACGTCTTTCAATCGCGCCGTCAGGGCCATGGGCGCGCGGCGCTGGCAGTCGCTGCACAAGCTGGTGTATGCGATCGCCGGGCTTGCGCTTCTGCACTTCTTCTGGATGCGCGCCGGAAAGCGCAACTTCATTGAGGTGGCGGTCTATGCCGCCATCATCGGCGTGCTGCTGGGCTGGCGCCTGGTCCAACGCCACAAGGGAAGGGTGCTGGCGCCCAGCGCTCCGAAGGTCGGCACACTGTCCAGTCAATAGAAATCAGGGTACCAGGCGCTCCGAGCGCATCTGGTCTGCAGCGGTTTCGCGCTCGCGGATCAGATGGAAACTGCTGCCGTCCACCAGGATCTCTGCGGCCCGGCCCCGTGTGTTGTAGTTGCTTGCCATGCTCATGCAGTAAGCGCCGGCCGACATCACCGCCAGCAGGTCGCCCGGCCGCACGGCGAGCATGCGGTCATGTCCGATCCAGTCTCCACTTTCGCAGACAGGTCCGACAACGTCGTAGCGGCTGGCGGGGTCGCTGCAGTGCTGCACGGGCACGATGGCGTGGTAAGCCTGGTACATCGCCGGGCGGGGGAGGTCGTTCATCGCGGCGTCGATGACGCAGAAATTCTTTTGGTCCTCAAGCTTCAGATACAGAACCTCGGTCACGCAGACCCCTGCATTGCCGACCAACGAGCGGCCGGGCTCAATCATGAACAGGCGGTCACCGAAGCCGCGGGCGTCGATTTTCGCGAACAGGTCGACCCACAGGGCGTCCGCTCCAGGCGGCTCTTCGCCGTTGTAGTTGATCCCAAGGCCGCCCCCGAAATCGATGTGCGGCAAGGCAATGCCGGCCGCTTCGACGACTTCGACCAGGTCCAGTACGCGATCCATCGCGTCCAGATAAGGCTCTTCAGTGGTGATCTGCGAGCCGATGTGGCAGTCGATGCCAGCGACGCGAAGACCGGGGAGCGCGACCGCGCGCCGGTAGGCTTGCAGCGCCCGCTCGTGCGGAATGCCGAACTTGCTGCCTTTCAAGCCGGTCGAGATATAGGGATGCGTCTTCGGATCGACATCGGGGTTGACGCGAATGCTGACCGGGGCCGTCTGTCCGAGGGCGACTGCGACCTCGCTGAGCACCTCAAGCTCCGCTTCGCTTTCCACATTGAAGCAACCAATCCCCACTTGCAGAGCGCGCTGCATTTCGCGCCGCGTCTTGCCGACGCCTGAAAAAATGATGTCCCCTGCGAGGGCGCCGGCGGCGAGCGCCCGCTCCAGCTCACCGCCCGAGACGATGTCGAAGCCACAGCCCGCTTGGGCAAAAACCTGCAGCACGCCCAGCGACGAGTTCGCCTTCATGGCGTAACAGATCCTGGCATTGCGTCCGGCGAAACCCCGCTGGTAGGCAGCGAGTGCCTCCAGCATGGACCGTTTGGAATAGACGAACAGGGGCGTGCCATGTTCGCGGGCGAGCGCACTGAGCGGCACGTTTTCAGCAAACAGTTCGCCGTTGCGCAGAGCGAAGTGCGGTTGTCCGGGCAGAAGGGGTGGAATCATGGAATGGCCGGGATTGGGGGCGCGATGCCCGTCGCGGCCGGGGCCGAAGCGGGGCTGGCGGGTGGCGTGGCCACCGCGGGCCGGAAAGTCTCAGGCAACGTGGCCCGTCCCTGCGCTGCGGGCCCGGTCGGCAGGAACAGCACGCCCTTCTGACCGCAGGCAGCGAGGCTTGCGACCACGGCCGTCGCAAGGACAAACCGCCTTGGGCCTACGCTGACTAGAATTTGGCAAACATTCAACATGGCGAAATTGTAATGACCGACCCGGAATACATGGACCGCGCCGAGGAACTGCTGACGCGCATCGAAACCAGCTGCGACCGCATCAATGACGAATCGGACACGGACATTGACAACCAGCGGGTCGGCGGGATGGTCACCATGACCTTTGGCAATGGCACCCAGATCATCGTGAACCTGCAAAAGCCGCTGCAGGAGGTCTGGATGGCGGCCAGGGCCGGCGGCTTTCACTACCGGTTCGATGGCGCGCAGTGGACCGATACCAAGGGGCAGGGTGAGTTCTTCGACCACCTGGCCCGCTATGCGAGCGAGCAAGCCGGCCAGCCGCTGCGCTTTGCCGGCTGACCCGCGCCTAGTTGCGAAACAGGTCCAGGATGCTCTTGCGCTCGTCGGGGGCGGGCAGCGTCTGGCGACTGGGTGGCAGTCCCTCCGAGTTCATCAAGCTCTTGTCTTCCGGCACCGCCGGCGCTCCACCAGCCGGACCGGCTGTCACGCCAAGGCTGGAGACCCCGGCGCCCCGCGCGTACTCTTCGTAGTACCACTCGCCTCCCACGTTGACGACGCCTTGCGGTGCCGACGGCTCCATCACCGGCACGCCTTTGAGTGCGGTTTCCATGAAGTTGATCCACACCGGCAGGCTCAAGCCCCCGCCGGTCTCGCGGTCGCCGAGCGAGCGCGGCGTGTCATAGCCCATCCAGACAATGGCCACCAGCGTCTGGTGGAATCCGTTGAACCAGGTGTCGATGGAGTCGTTGGTGGTACCGGTCTTGCCGTACAGGTCGGGGCGCTTGAGGTCGCGCTGCGCCCGTGCGGCGGTCCCCGACCGCGCGACTTCCTGGAGCAGCCTTTTCATGATGAACGCATTGCGCGAGTCGATGGCGCGAACCGATTCGTTGGGGAGCGGGGGCTGGCTTTCGACCAGCGCCTTGCCCCTCTGGTCCGTGATCCGGGTGACCAGCCAGGGGTTGATCCGGTAGCCGCCGTTGGCGAAGACCGAATAGCCCATGGCCATCTGCATCGGGGTCACCGAACCGGCGCCCAGCGCCATGGTGAGATACGGCGGGTGCTTTTCAGCGTCGAAGCCGAAGCGGGTGATCCAGTCCTGCGCGTTTTGCGCGCCCACGGCTTGCAGGATGCGAATCGAGACCATGTTCTTGGATTTCGCCAGCGCCATGTGCAGCGGCATGAGGCCCTCGAACTTGCCGTCGTAGTTCTTCGGCTCCCAGGGTTGGCCTCCCGTCACTCCGGCGTCGAAAAAGAGGGGGGCGTCGTTCACGATGGTCGACGGCGTGAAGCCCTTTTCGAGTGCTGCGGAGTAAATGAAAGGCTTGAAACCGGAGCCGGGCTGGCGCCATGCCTGGGTCACATGGTTGAACTTGTTCTTGTTGAAGTCGAAGCCGCCGACCAGGGCATGAATCGCGCCGTCCCGGGGATCGAGGGCGACGAAAGCGCCTTCGACTTCGGGCAGTTGCGTGATCTCCCAGGCATTCTTTGGCGTCCTGGCGATGCGGATCACCGCACCGCGCCGGATCTTGATCTTTGGGGGAGCCTTGTCCGACAGGCCGGACTGCGCCGGCCGGAGGCCCTCCCCGGCGATCTCGATGCGCTCGCCGGTCTGGCGCACCGCCATGATTTTTTTCAGAGTCGCGTCGAGGACCACGGCAGCGAGCACGTCACCGTTGTCGGGGTGCTCGGCGAGCGCATCGTCGATCGCGTCTTCTGCCTCTTTCGGATTGGCGGGCAACTCGACGAACTCTTCGGGGCCGCGGTAGATCTGGCGCCGCTCGTAATCCATGATGCCCTTGCGAAGGCTTCTGTATGCGGCGTCCTGCTCGCTGGCTTTCACGGTGGTGAAAACGTTCAACCCCCGGGTGTAGGTTTCGTCGCCGTACTGGGCATAGACCAGCTGGCGCACCGTTTCCGCGATGTACTCGGCGTGTACTTTCGTGTTGTCGCCGCCGCTGCGAACCTGCAGTTCCTGCTTCTTGGCCGTTGCTGCCTCCTCGGCGGTGATGAAACCGTTCTCCTGCATGCGCTCGATGATGTATTGCTGGCGAGCCCGGGCGCGGCTCGGATTGCTGATCGGGTTGTATGCGGACGGGGCCTTGGGCAGTCCCGCAAGCATGGCGGCTTCGGCGATGGTCAGGTCCTTCATCGGCTTGCCGAAGTACGCGTCGGAGGCCGCAGCGAAGCCGTACGCGCGGTTGCCCAGAAAGATCTGGTTCATATAGATCTCCAGAATCTGATCCTTGGAGAGCATGTGTTCCAGCTTGAACGTCAGCAGGACTTCATAGAGCTTGCGCGTGAAGGTTTTTTCGGAAGACAGGTAGACATTGCGCGCCACCTGCATCGTGATCGTCGAAGCCCCCTGGCTTTTCACGCGCCCCAGGTTGGCCAGCGCCGCTCGCACCAACCCCTTGTAGTCGACTCCGCCGTGCGAATAGAAGCGTGAATCCTCGATGGCGAGCACTGCATTCACCATGACTTTCGGAATGTCGCGGATCGGCGTCAGGTTACGGCGCTCTTCCCCGAATTCGCCCATCAGGAGTCCGTCTGCCGAATAAACCCTGAGCGGTAATTTGGGACGGTAATCCGACAAATCGGAGATATCCGGCAGGTTTGGATAGGCGACCGCAAGTGCTACCCCTACGATGGTCACGACGCACACGATTCCCGCCAGAAAGACACCCCCAACCCAGAGCACCGCGCGCAACAGGCGGCCGCGCCAGGCGGGAGAGGAGGGACTTGAAGACGAGCCGGACGCAGGGGAGGGATCAGAAGGCATTGGTGTCCAGGTAACTGCCCGCAGTGATTATAAAAAGGGGTCTCGGGCGGGAAGGTGTGGCGGGCGGTCGCGGGCGGGCCATTCGGCCAAACGCGGTGAGGTCTGGATTCATTATTGCAGGTCCATGCGTCGGTTTTTGGCAACGAATGGTAGGGGGCAAACAGGAAAATCCCTTTGAGAGACAAGGATGTTGCTGCTAGCATTGAAGTGATTTCTTAACTTTGTTACGCCGCGAAATCCGGGGTATCAGGAGACTGTAGTGAGCGCACTGGGGTCGTTGTTTAGCCGCCAGCCGGCACCTTTGCTGGGCTTGGACATCAGCTCATCCAGCGTCAAGCTGGTTGAACTGAGCCGTGACAAGGAAGGCAACCTGGTCCTGGAACGTTGCGCGATCGAACCGCTCGAGCGGGGCTGGATCACCGACGGCAATGTCGAGAAGTTCGAGGAAGTGGCTGAAGCCATGCGGCGCGTGGTCAAGAAAAGCGGCACTCGGACCCGCAATGTGGCGATGGCGCTTCCCCCTTCCGCGGTGATCACCAAAAAGATCATCCTGCCGGGCGGGATGAGCGAGCAGGACCTCGAGGTCCAAGTCGAAACCGAGGCTAACCAGTACATCCCGTTCTCGCTAGACGAGGTTAGCCTCGATTTCTGCGTGATCGGCCCCAGCCCGACTTCGGCTGGCGACGTTGAAGTCCTGATCGCCGCCTCGCGCCGGGAAAAGGTCCAGGACCGTCAGGGACTGGCAGAAGCGGCTGGCCTCAAGCCTGTGATCATCGACGTTGAATCGTATTCCTCCAGGCTGGCCGCTGGGCGCCTGATCGAGGCGCTGCCGAACAAGGGGGTGGACACGATGGTCGCCCTGTTCGAAGTTGGCGCCTTCACCACGAGCATGCAGGTGATTCGCAACGACGAGGTGCTCTACGACCGGGACCAGGCGTTTGGCGGGGCGCAACTGACCCAGCTGATCGTTCGCCAGTACGGGTTCTCGTCGGAAGAAGCCGAAACCAAGAAGCGCAACGGTGACCTTCCGGAAGACTATGACGCGGGCGTGCTCAAGCCGTTCGTAGAGAGCATGGCGCAAGAAATCGCGCGGGCGATGCAGTTTTTCTTCACCAGCACCCCCCATAACCGGGTCGACTACGTGATGCTCGCCGGTGGGTCTTCCGCGCTTCCCGGCCTGACCGAGACTGTGACTGCGCAGACGTCCTTTCCGTGCATGCTGGCCGATCCCTTCGAAGGCATGCTGATCGGCGAAGGCGTGCGGGAGAAGAAAATGCGGCGCGAGGCTCCTTCGTACCTGACTTCCTGCGGTCTGGCCATGCGGAGGTTCCTGCAGTGATCCTGATCAACCTGCTGCCGCATCGCGAGGCCGCCCGCAAGCGCCGGCGCGACGCGTTCTATGCGACGCTCGGGGTCTCGGCCTTGATGGGCGGCGTGATCGCCGGCGTCATCTTCCTGTGGTACGCCGCGCAGATTTCCAACCAGCAGAACAAGAACCTGGTGCTTCAGACCGAGCTCAAGCGGCTTGAAGGCCAGATCAAGGATATCGCGACGCTGCAGGAAGAAATTGCCGCCCTGCGCGCACGCCAACAGGCGGTTGAAGATCTGCAGGCTGACCGCAACCTGCCTGTCCACCTGCTGAACGAACTCGTGCGACAGCTGCCGGACGGCGTCTACGTCACCAGTGTGAAGCAGGAAAACCAGATCGTGTCGATTCAGGGCATGGCCCAGTCGAACGAGCGCGTGTCGGAGCTTTTGCGCAACCTCGGCAACAACAGCCCCTGGCTGACCAAGCCGGAACTCGTTGAGATCGTCGCCGCTAGCGTTCCTCTGGGTAAAGAGCAGCGTCGGGTGGCGAACTTCCAGATGAAGGTCAAGCTGCTGCGTACCAGCGAGGCGCAGAAGGCCGCTGCCGCCGCCAGCGCTGCATCCGTTCCAGGGAAAACCTGACCATGGCAAGCACGTCACCGTCCAAATTCAACCTCGCGACGCTTCAGCAGTCGTTGCAGGCCCAGTTTCGTGGCCTCAATCCGAACGACCCCTCCTCCTGGCCGGCGTTTCCGCGGTTTGTGCTGTGCTTTCTCCTGATGTCGGCCATTGTGGTGGCTCTCTGGTTCGCATGGCTGAACAGCTCAGACGCAGAGCTCGATACCGAGCGCGCCAAGGAAGTTGCGTTGAGGGACGACTACAAGAAGAAACTCAGCCAGGCCGTGAATCTCGACGCCCTGAAAAAACAACGCGAACAGGTTCAGCAGTACGTCACGCAGCTCGAAAAGCAGCTTCCCAGCAAGGCGGAGATGGATGCGCTTCTGTCCGATATCAACCAGGCTGGCCTCGGCCGCAGTCTTCGCTTCGAGTTGTTCCGGCCGGGGCAGGTCAGCGCCAAGGAATATTACGCCGAGCTGCCGATCGCCCTGCGCGTGGCGGGCCGGTACCACGATGTCGGCTCGTTTGCTTCCGACATTGCCAATCTCTCGCGCATCGTGACACTGAACAACCTCAGCATCGTGCCGGCGAAGGACGGGATATTGCAGATGGAAGCGACTGCCAAGACCTTCCGGTACCTGGACGCCGATGAGGTCGCAGCGCAGCGCAAGGCTGTCGGTCCGGGAGCGAAAAAGAAATGAACCATCGAGGCGCCGGCGCCCTTGCCGCACTGATTGCCGTTCTGGGCGGCTGCGGTTCCTCCGATCAGGATGAACTGCAGAAGTGGATGACTGAGCAACGGGCCCAGACCCGGCCCAGCGTACAGCCGATCCCGGAGCCCAAGAAATTCACACCCCAGGCCTACACCCAGGAAGCCGCCACCGACCCGTTCAGCAACCAGAAGCTGACGCAAGCCCTCAAGCGGGATTCCGCACAGGTCAGCGCCAATGCCGGGCTGGTCGCTCCCGAACTGGCGCGCCGTAAGGAGCCGCTTGAAAGCATCCCCCTGGACGCGGTGACCATGGTGGGCAGTCTGGTGAAGCAAGGCCAGCCCGTGGCTCTGGTCAAGGTTGATAACCTGTTGTATCAGGTGCGGCCCGGCAATTACCTGGGACAAAACTACGGCCGCATCACCAAGGTGGGGGAAACCGAGTTGTCGCTGCGCGAGATCGTGCAGGACGCCGGCGGTGAATGGATCGAGCGAACTGCCACATTGCAACTGCAAGAGAGGTCAAAATGAACAAACATCACTGGGCGTTGCGGCGAACGTGGCACGTATGTGCGGGATTGCTGCTGGCAGGCCTGGCGCTGGCGGCGCAAGCCCAGACGGTGGTCGAGTCCGTTTCCAGTTCCATTCAGGGCGGAGTCGAGGTTGTCAGGGTGGATTTCTCGCAGCCGCTTGATGCGGTTCCCGCGGGCTTCGCAATCCAGGCGCCGGCGCGCATCGCGCTGGATATTCCCGGCGCATCGAACGGGTTGGGCCGTTCCACAATCGACATCAACCAGGGCAACGTGCGCTCGGTAAATGTCGTGCAGGCGGGCGAGCGGACCCGGCTGGTCCTGAATTTGAAGTCTCCCACTGCGTACAGGGCGCAACTGGTCGGAAAATCGCTGCTCATTACGCTCGAATCTGTCTCTGCGGTTGCGCCTGCGCCAAGCAGCGCTCCGGCTTTTGCCGAGAGCCGCAACCGCGACACCCAGCCGTTGCGGGACCTGGATTTCCGCCGCGGCCCGGACAGCTCCGGCCGGGTCGTGGTCGATCTGCCCAACAACCAGGTTGGCGTCGACATCCGCCAGCAAGGCCAGACCCTGGTCGTCGAATTCCTCAAGTCGACCCTCCCCGAAGGCTTGCGCCGCCGCCTCGACGTGACTGACTTTGGCACGCCGGTGCAAACCATCACGACCTTCCAGGCCGGGGACCGCGTGCGCGTCGTCATCGAGCCGAAAGGCGCCTGGGAGCACAGTGCGTACCAGAGCGACAACCAGTTCGTGGTCGAGGTGCGGCAACTGAAAGTTGACCCGAACAAGCTCTCGCAGGGCCCGGGCTACACGGGCGAGAAACTCTCGCTGAATTTCCAGAACATCGAGGTTCGGTCGCTGCTGCAGGTGATTGCGGACTTCACAAACTTCAATATCGTGACCTCCGACTCGGTCACCGGCGCAGTGACACTGCGACTCAAGGACGTGCCGTGGGATCAGGCGCTTGACATCATCATGCAGGCCAAGGGCCTGGGAATGCGCAAGACAGGCAACGTGCTGCTGATCGCGCCCAGGGATGAACTGGCCGCCAAAGAAAAGCTAGACCTCGAGGCGCGTGCGGCGATCCAGAACCTGGAGCCGCTACGGACCCAGTCCTTCCAGCTCAACTACACCAAGGCGGCGCTGCTTGCGGCGCAACTCACGACCGGTACCGGCGCCGCACGCATCCTGAGCATCCGGGGCAGCGTCATCGCAGAACCGCGCACCAACCAGCTGTTCGTCACTGACGTTCCCGGCAAGCTGGAGCAGGTGCAGCAACTGATCGCGAAGCTCGACATCGCTGTGCGCCAGGTGCTGATCGAAGCCAGGATCGTCGAAGCTAGCGACACCTTCGGCAAGTCACTGGGGGTCAGGCTCGGCGGAAGCGATCTGCGCGGCGTCCGCGGCGGCGATGCGGGTTACTCCGTCGGCGGGGGTAACCGGGTTGCAATCGGCGGCACCTATA
>JANXVP010000322.1 GCA_025351615.1 Ramlibacter sp.
CCCCTCCAGGGGAGGGTGGCACAGAATCCAGCGCACCTCCGTCCCGCGCATGCCGCCTTGCGCCAGCCGGCCTTGATCTTGCTGTTTCCATGCCGTTACTAGGCTTCAGAAATGACGGCGCGACAGCGCGCCGCGCGGGAGCAAACGCAACCATGGGGCCACTGCAAGGGGTCAGGGTCATCGACATGACGTCGGTGCTGATGGGGCCTTACGCGACCGGCAACATCCTGTCGGCGATGGGCGTTGCGCAGCGCTACAACAAGGTGCTGGTGCACCACACCTTCGGCATTCCGTCGCTGGCCAAGTACGACATGCAGTTTGCCGGCTGGTCGCTTGGCTCCGATCCGGGAACAACAGTGCCCAACATGGTGTTCGATGCGCTGGCCGCGTCGCCCAGGCCGCCCAAAACCATTGCCATCGTGACCAGCAAGTTCCCTTCGGTGTACTTCATGTCTCAGGGCGGACGCGAGGTTGCGAAAAAACGCGGCCTGCAGGAAGTTCTGTACCTGGAATGGGACTTCGGCAACCGCGACTTCGGTCCCATCGCCGCGCGCGTCAAGGACGCCAAGCCTGACCTGGTCTGGATGGGCGACATCGGGCTGGAAGGCAATATGCTGCTCGACGCGATGAAGAAGATCGACTATTCGCCGCCGCTGCACTTCCACGTGTACCCGGCGCCCGGCCCGATGACCAAGAGCGCCGACGGCAACCTGGCGCTGTCCCTGACGATCTTCGAGGAGCACCCCCCGTTCACCAACAACCCCGTGGCGGCGGAGTTCGTGAAGCTTTTCAACGACCGGGCGGCCAAGGCCGGCCTGCCGGACACCTCGGTCGAGGTGCAGGCGGCGGCTTCCTATTCCGCCTGGCAGATTCTGGAAGCGGGCGTGCGCGGCGCCAACAGCTTCGACGACAAGGCGATCGCCGCCTGGCTGCGCGCGAACCGGGTCGACACCATCCACGGCCGGCTGCGCTTCGACGGTCCCAGCAACTACGGCGACGACCTGATGAAGATCAAGCAGGTTCAGGACGGTCACTGGAAGGTGATCTACCCGGCGCAGTTCGCCGCGCCCGGCGCCAAACTGCAGATGAAGTAGGGGCCCGATGACGCTCCCGAGTTTCAACCTGCTGGCGCAATCCATCCTCTCGGGAATCTTCATCGGCGGGCTGTACGGAATCATCGGACTGGGACTGGGGTTGACCTGGGGCTTGCTGCGTCAGATCAACCTGTCCCATTTCGGGCTGGTGTTTCTGGCCGGCTATCTCAGCTATCACATGGCCACGGTGTGGAAGGTGGACGTGCTGCTGACGCTGCTGGTCATTCCACCGCTGTTTTTTCTCATCGGCGTCGCGATGCAGTGGCTGCTGGCGAAGTTCGACATCTCACCGTTCAATTCGCTGCTGGTGACCTTCGGCATCACGGTGATGATCGAAAGCGCAATCCAGGCCATCTGGAGCGCTGACTATCGGCGGCTTGAGACCCGGTACAGCGACATGAAGTTCACCGTCGGCTCGCTCTACGTGCCTATCCCGGAACTGCTGACGCTGGTGTTGGCGGTGTCGATTTCTGTCGGCATCTGGGCGGCAATGCGCTATACCGACCTGGGCAAGGCGCTGCGGGCCATGGCGCAGGACGGACCGATTGCCGCGGCATTCGGCATCAACCAGCGCGGCATGTCGCTGCTGCTGGCGGGTGTCTGCGCCGCGCTTGCGGGCATCGCCGGCATTTGCCTGGCGCTGACCTTCACGCTGACGCCGTCGCAGATCTACGCCTGGGTCGGCGTCATCTTCGCCGCCGTGATGCTGGGCGGCCTGGGCAGTGCTCTCGGTCCCCTGGTTGCCGGCATCATCATCGGCGTCAGCGAAGCAATCACCATGGCTGTGGCGGCGCCCTCGTGGGCGCCGATCGTCTCGTTCTCGCTGCTGATCGTGGTGCTGCTGTTTCGTCCCGGAAAAGCCGCATGAACCAGACGGTGGCCGGAATTGCCGCCGCCGGCGCGCTGCTTGCGAGCGTGCCCTGGCTCGGGCTGCCCTCTTTCTACGAATCGTTTTTGTACCTGGTCTGCCACTGGATGATCCTGGCCCTGTCCTGGAACATCCTCTCGGGCTATTCCGGCTATTTTTCCTTCGGGCACGGCGCTTTCTTCGGCATCGGCATGTACACCACGGCCGGGCTTGCCGTCAACCTGAACGTGCCCTTCCTGTGGACCTTGCCCGTGGCGGCAGGGCTAGCCGCGCTGCTGGGCGTGGTGCTGGGCGCCATCGTGTTCCGGGTCAGGGCGGTGCGCGGCGAGCTGTTCGCGCTGCTGACGCTGGCGATCACCTTTGTCGTCGGTACCGTCGTGCTGAACACGCGCATCGATGGGGGTCCGGGCGTCTACCTCAACGCGGTGGCGATCCCCAGGATCGGCCCCACGGCATCGTCGTCGATCTACCTGATGGCGCTGGCCGGCGCAATCGCGACCTTGCTGATCTCCTACCAGGTGCAGGCGTCCAAGCTGGGCACCGGCCTGTTCGCGATCCATGACGACGAGGACGTGGCCGAGGTGATGGGCGTGCCGACCTACCGCTACAAGCTGGTCGCTTTCGCCATCTCGTGCGCCCTGGCAGGCCTGGCCGGCGGCATTCACGCGTTGTTCGTTTCCTACGTCACCGCCGGCGAAACCTTCAACATCACGGTGCCGCTCACCGTGGTGTTGATGAGCGTCCTGGGTGGCACCCGCCACTGGGCCGGGCCGGCTGTGGGCGCCGCCGCGATCACCGCGTTGCTGTTTGTCTTCACCGCCGGCGACCACGCGATTGCCGGCAAGGCCTCGGTCGGCGCGATCCTGGTGCTGGCGATCCTGTTCCTGCCAAACGGCATCCTGGGCTTCGTCCTCAAGCGCACAGCTGCGCGGCGCACGCAGCGGCCGGCCGATCTGCCGCAGGCTGGAGCCAATGCAACGGCCGCAGCGTCTGCACCGGCCGTCGCGATGCGCCATCCGGTTGCGTCCGGCAAGCCCCTGCTGGAGGTGCGCAACCTGTCCAAGGCATTCAAGGGCGTGCGGGCGCTGGACGGTGTCAGCCTGCAGGTGCGGGACGGAGAAATCCTCGGCTTGCTCGGGCCCAATGGCTCGGGCAAGTCGACCTTCATCAATGTCGTGAGCGGCCATTACCCGGTGACCGGCGGCGACATCCTGTTCGATGGCCGGCAGCTTGCGGGACTCCCGGCGCACCGAATTGCGCAAGCGGGAATCGCGCGCACCTACCAGATCCCGCGCCCGTTCGCCCACATGAGTGTGCTGCGGAACGTCTCGATGGTGGCGATGTTCGGCGGCGCGGCATTGGATCCGGCGCAGGCGACGCGCGAGGCCTGGAAATGGCTGGAGTTCACCGGGCTGCAGGAGCGTGCCGATTCCCTGCCGGACGATCTGAACCTGCACCAGCGCAAATTCCTCGAACTGGCGCGCGCTCTCGCCGCGCGGCCCCGACTGGTGTTGCTGGACGAGGTGCTGTCCGGCCTGACGCCCGGTGAGATCAACGACGCGATCGCCCTGATCCGCAGGATCCGGGAGCGTGGCTCCACCATCGTGTTCGTGGAGCACGTGATGCGGGCGGTGATGGCGCTCACCGACCGGATCGCGGTCTTGAACCATGGCAAGCTGATCGCCGAAGGACCGGCGGGTGAAGTCATGAAAAATCCGGAAGTGGTCAGTGCCTACCTCGGGACCGGCCATGCTTGAAGTGGCCGATATCAAGGTCAGCTACGGCGCCGCGCCTGCGCTATGGGGCGTCTCGCTCGAGGTCAGGGCCGGTGAGCTGGTCTGCGTCGTCGGCCCCAACGGCGCCGGCAAGACCACGCTGATCAACGCCATCGCCGGCATTCACCGCGTGCGTGAAGGACGACTGCGCTTCAACGGGCGGGACATCACGCAACTGGCCAGCCACAAGTTCTGCGAGGCCGGAATCGCGATCGTGCCCGAGGGGCGGCGCCTCTTCACCGGCATGACGGTACGCGACAACCTCGAGCTCGGCAGCTTCATTGCCTCGGCCAAAGCCCACCGCCACCAGTCTCTCGAGTTGGTGCTGCAGCTGTTTCCGGCGCTCGAGGCCAGGTTGAAAAGTCCGGCCGGGGCGCTCTCCGGCGGCCAGCAGCAGATGGAGGCGATCGGCCGCGCGCTGATGGCGCGTCCGCAGTTGCTGCTGCTGGACGAGCCATCGCTCGGCCTGGCGCCGATGATCGTGGTCGACATGTTCCGTGCCATTCGGGCGATCAATGCGAATGGCACCTCGGTGCTGCTGGTGGAGCAGAACGTGGCCATGGCAATGCAACTGGCGCATCGTGCATACGTGGTGGAGGAGGGCCGGATCGTCGCCGACGGCCAGGCTGATGAACTGCTCGCCCGGCCCGAAATTCGCAAGGCGTATCTCGGGCTGGAGAGCGGCTGACCGGCTTTCGGATGTCCTTCCCACTCATCACCGATCCTTTCTTTTACGCTGTCGCGATTCCCGCGGTGCTGTTGCTGGGCCTGAGCAAAAGCGGCTTCGGCGCCGGCTTCGGCTCGCTGGCAGTGCCGCTGATGGCGATGGCCGTCACCGTGCCGCAGGCCGCCGCGATGCTGATGCCGGTCCTGCTGCTGATGGACTTGCTGAGCCTCTCTGCCTTCTGGAAGGACTTCGACCGCAAGTTGGTCCGCTTTCTGATTCCGCTTGGGCTGCTTGGAACGGGTATTGGCGCTGCCTCATTCAAGCTGCTGGACGCGCGGCTCGTCGCCGGGATCGTGGGAATCTTCACGCTCGCTTTCCTGGCCCAGCGGCTTTTGTTTCCGCCCAAACCCGACAGTGCGCATCCGCCAAAATGGATAGGCGCCGTGCTGACCGCGATGTCCGGCTTCACCAGCTTCATCGCCCACACGGGGGGGCCGCCAGTCAGCGCCTACCTGATCCCGATGCGGCTGCCGCCGCTGGTGTTCGCGTCCAGCATGGCTGTGTTTTTCACTGTGCTGAACCTGAGCAAGTGGATTCCCTACGCCTGGCTCGGGCTGCTGGACGTGCGCAACATGGCCACCTCGCTGGCGCTGCTTCCGTTTGCCCCGATCGGCGTCTGGGCCGGCGTGAAGCTGGCGCATCGGATCAAGCCGTTGCTGTTCTACCGGCTGATCTACACCGGCATGTTGCTGACCGGCGTCAAGCTGGTCTGGGACGGATTTCTCGCGCGCTAGCCGGGCGTGGCCGTCGCCTCTGCAATCACTCTTCCCAGCCGGTTGCGCTGCGGCTGCGCTGCAGCTGCTCCTGGTGCTCGGCCCGTTCGCGCGCCATCTGTTCCTCGAGCTGCGCCCGTCCCTGCTTGATCACCGCGATGACCTTGGCGCGGTCCTTGTGGTGCGGATACATGGTTTCGAACAGCGCGATGTTGTGGCGGCGGAAGCGCATCGCCTGGCGCCGCGCTTCGTTGGGCGCGTAGCCGAGCACCTCCAGCACCGTGCGGCCGCTGCGCAGGCTGGATTCGAACACCTCACGTTCGACCCGCGTCACGCCGAGGTCGCGCAATTCGTTCCAGTGGGTGACGTCGCGGGCCCGGGCGACGATTTCGAGCTGCGGGAAATGCTGCTGCGCCAGCGTAACGATGGCCAGCGACTGCTGGATGTCGTCGACTGCCACGACCAGAACTTTCGCGGTCGCTGCACCCGCGGTGCGCAGCAAATCCAGCCGGCTGGCGTCGCCGTAATAGACCTTGTAGCCGAACGAGCGCGCCGCCTCGATCATGTCGGCGTCGTGGTCCAGCACGGTTGCCTTCAGCCCCTGCGCATTGAGCAGCCGGCCGACGATCTGGCCGTAGCGGCCGAAGCCCGCGATGATGATCGGCGCGCTTTGCGGTTCCGACAATTCCTTCAGCTGCGTCTTTTGGCCCGCCGCGTAGCGCGGCAGCAGCAGGCGATCGATCGCCACCAGCAGCAGCGGGCTGATCAGCATCGAGATCGCGACAGCCCCGATCAGCAGCGACGCCAGCTCCGGCGTCAAGACCCGCGATCCGGCGGCGGCCTGGAACACCACGAAAGCGAATTCGCCGCCCTGCGCCAGCAGCAGCGTGAAAACTGGCCGGTCCTGCGCCGGCAGTCCCATCCGCACCGCCACGGCGTAGATCACGGCGCCCTTGAGCAGGAGCAGGCCGATCACGATGGCGGCCATCATGCCGGGCGATCGCAGGATGACGCCGAAGTCGATGCTCATGCCGACGGCGATGAAAAAGAGGCCCAGCAACAGGCCCTTGAAGGGTTCGATGTCGGTTTCCAGCTCGCGCCGGTATTCGCTTTCGGCCAGCAGCACACCAGCCAGGAAGGCGCCCAGCGCCATTGACAGGCCGACCAGTTGCATCAGCGCGGCGATGGCCACCACCAGCAGCAGCGAGGCGGCGGTGAAGATTTCGGGGGTCCGGCTTTTTGCGATCCAGCGCAGCAGCGGCCGGATGACCAGGCGGCCGCCCAGAATGATCCCGGCGACGACCGCGGCGATCTTCAACGCATCCAGCGGCCAGCCGTCGCCGGCGTGGTCGACCCCGGAAACGCCGGCCAGCAGCGGCAGCAAGGCCAGGATCGGAATTGCGGCGACGTCCTGGAACAGCAGGATCGAGAAGCCGGCCTGCCCGGCCGAGGTCGGCAGCAGGTTGCGCTCGCCCAGGACCTGCAGCGAGATGGCGGTGGACGACAACGCCAGCCCCAGGGCGGCCACCAGGCTCACCTGCCAGGAGGCGCCCATCG
>JANXVP010000323.1 GCA_025351615.1 Ramlibacter sp.
GCAGCGCCAGCACCAGCAGCCCCGGCCGGCCCAGGTAGTGCCCGAGCCTGGTCGCCAGGACGCGGCCGGCATGGTGCCGGTCGTGGAAGGGGAAGTCGCGTTCGCTCATGTGGCCTCCACCCGCGCCAGGTGCGACGAGAACCAGTCGCCGGCCAGGGCCGACACCTGTTCGAGCGCGCCGTGCTCTTCGAACAGGTGGGTGGCGCCGGGGACGATGGCCAGTTCCTTCTCGCACTGCATGGTGCGCAGCGCCTGCTGGTTGAGCTCGATCACGCCATGGTCGGCGCCGCCGACAATCAGCAGCGTCGGGGCCGTGACCGCGGCCAGCGCCACCGGACCGGCCAGGTCGGGCCGGCCGCCGCGCGAGACCACGGCGCCGACGCGCGGGCCCAGCCGGGCGGCAGCGATCAGGGCCGCCGCGCTGCCCGTGCTGGCGCCAAAGTAGCCGATTCGGGCGTGGGCCAGGGCCGGCTGCTGCGACACCCACAACGTGGCGTCCTGCATGCGGCGCGTCAGCAGCGGGATGTCGAAGCGATGTTCGCGGGTCTGCAGGTCCACCTGCTCCTCCTGCATCGTCAACAGGTCGAACAGCAGGGTGCCGATGCCGCGTTGCTGCAGCCGCTGCGCCACCTGCCGGTTGCGCGCGCTGTGGCGCCCGCTGCCGCTGCCGTGGGCGAACAGCACCAGCGCGCTGAAGCCAACGGGCAGGGCCAGGTCGCCGTAGAGCCAGGCGTCGCCGCTGGGCAGGCGGACCTCGTTAATGGCAAAGGCTGTGGCTGGGCTTGTCATGACGGCACCTCCTGCGGGGAACCCGGAGGTTTCAAGGATAGTCCCGCCGGATGTTTCCAGGGGTTGCGCTGGGTCAAGAATGCAGTGCGGCGGGCGTCATCCAGGCGAGCCGTCATCCCCGCGGAGGCGGGAATCCAGGGCATTCAAGAAGGAAGCTCTGGCTCCCCGCCTCCGCGGGGATGACGCTACTGAAGCTTCTTGACCAGCACCAGGCTCTTGCGGTCCCAGTTGTATTTGCGCTTGCGCGCCTCCGGTAGCCAGTCGGGGTCGAGCTGGACGAAGCCGCGCTTGAGGAACCAGTGCATGGTGCGGGTGGTGAGCACGAAGATGCTGTCCAGGCCCATCGCCCGCGCGCGCTGCTCGACGCGCTTGAGCACCTTCTCGCCGTCGCCCTGGCCCTGCGTCTGCGGCGAGACCGTGAGAGCCGCCATCTCTCCCGTCCGCGACTCGGGATAGGGATACAGCGCGGCACAGGCGAAGATCACGCCGTCGTGCTCGACGATCGTGTAGTTGGCGATATCGCGCTCGATCTCGTTGCGGTCGCGTTTGACAAGCGTGCCGTCCTTTTCGAACGGCTCGATCAGCTGCAGGATGCCGCCGACGTCGTCCGGGGCGGCCTCGCGCAGGCTCTCGAGCTTCTCGTCCACCACCATGGTGCCGATGCCGTCGTGCACATAGATCTCGAGCAGCAGCGAGCCGTCGGTCGCGAACGGGATGATGTGGCTGCGCTCGACGCCCGCCTTGCAGGCCTTGACGCAGTGCTGGAGATAGAAGGCGGTATCGGTCGGCTGCTGCGGGTTCGGCAGGCCGGCGATCAGCTGCTCGGCCTGCGCCAGCGGCAGCTCGGTATCGATCGGGTTGTCGTCGCTTTCAAGTTCGAGCGGCTGGGCCCGGATCCCGGGAATTTCGGCCAGGAAGATCAGCTTGTCCGCCTGCAGCGCGATCGCGACGCTGGTGGCGACTTCTTCCATCGTCAGGTTGAACGCCTCGCCGGTGGGCGAGAAGCCGAACGGCGAGAGCAGCACCATCGCGCCGAAATCCAGCGTCCGGGTGATTCCCGCGACGTCGACTTTGCGCACCAGCCCCGAGTGCCTGAAATCGATTCCGTCCACCACACCGACCGGGCGCGCCGTGATGAAGTTGCCGGAGATGACCCGCACTGTCGACCCAGCCATCGGCGTATTGGGCAGGCCCTGGCTGAAGGCAGCCTCGATCTCGTAGCGCAGCTGGCCGGCCGCCTCCTGCGCGCTGTCCAGGGCCACTTCGTCCGTGATCCGCATGCCATGCGAATACTTCGAGACCTGGCCCTTGGCCTGGAGCTGCTCGTTGACCTGCGGCCGGAAACCGTGCACCAGGACAATCTTCACGCCCATGCTCTGGATCAGGGCGAGGTCCTGCGCGATGTGCGGCAACTTGCCCGCGGCGATGGCTTCGCCCGGGAGGCCGACCACGAAGGTCTTGCCCCGGTGCATGTGGATGTACGGAGCGACCGAGCGAAACCAGGGCACGAAGGTGAAGTTGAAGACGGTGGACATCTGCAGGGTGTCGTGATTGCGCAGCAGTGTAAGGGAAAGGCTGTGGCGCCCCCAGCCTCATGCAGGTATCGTTGCGTCACATGAATACCGTGGCCGTCGGCTTCTGGGGAGCCTTTTTCGGTTCGGTCGCGTTGATGCTGGCCGGCTCCCTGCTCGCGTACGTCCGGTCGATGCACGCGGTGGCACTGCGGGCCGCCTTGACGGCGGCGCTGTCCGCGCTGTTCGTGGTCTCCTACCTCGGCTGGCTGCCTATCTCCGACTCCGGCACCGAAGCGCGCCTGCTCGCCCACATCGCCGCCGCCTGCTCGGCGCTGCTCGGACTCATGCTGCTGGCGCTGATGGGCGTCACGCGGCGGCCCGACCGGGGATACCGCATTCGCGCCAGCATGCTGGGTTTTTCCGTGCTGGTGGTGCTGACCGGCTGGCTGCTGCCTCCCCACCAGGCGCTGGCCCTGAGCTCGCTGCTGGCGCTTGCGGTGGGGCTCGCGGCCCTGGTGGTCTGCATCCGCGGCGCGCGCCGCGGAGACCGGCTGGCCTGGATGGCCGTGTCGGGGGTGTTCTTCATGCTGCTGGCGATCACCGGCTTGAGCACGATCGCGCTCGGACAGGTCCATGCATGGCCGGTGCACGCGTTGAGTGCGGTGGCCGGCATGGCCTACCTGACCACCATTTCGGCGGCGCTGTGGGCCCGCTACTCCTACCTGATCGAATTGCGTGAAGTCATGGCGCATGGCCCCAGCTATGACCCGGTGACGCGGATGCGGTCGCATGCAGAAACCGGCCAGATGGTGGGCGCCATGTTCAACCGGCCCGAGAGCGCAAGCCGCCCGGTCGGCGTCATCGCGATTTCGATCGGCAACCTGTACGCGCTGGAAAAGCTGCACGGGCGCGGCGCCGTGAACCATGCGCTGTTTGTCTGCGCCAGCCGGCTGCGCCGCGGCGTGCCGACCGACGTGGAGATGGGGCGGCTTGGCGACGACGGTTTCCTGCTGCTGACGCGCGACTCGGACGACCCGGTGCGGCTGGTGGAAGTCGCCCGCCAGGTCGCGCAGCGGCTGGCGCAGCCGGTGTCGCTCAGCACCTCGCCGGACCCGGCGGCGCCCGAGTCCAGCCGCGCCAGCTGGGTGGCCGATGTGGGTGTCGGTGTGCTGGCTGCGGCAACTCCCTTGATGCGGCCGTCGACGGCGGTGAGCATGGCGCGCGCGATGTCCCGCACCGCCTGGAGTTTCGGCAGCCGCATTGCGTGGTTCGATCGCGACATCCGGCAGATCGCCGAGCTGCCGCTGACCGACGCCATCGGCTGACGCATGGGAAGCCTGGCTGCCGGTTTCTGGGGCGCGTTCTTCTGCGCGGTGGCTTTGATGCTCGCGGGTTCGATCGCCGCCTTCTTCCGCTCGCTGCAGCGGGTGGCGCTGACTGCGGCGCTGTCGTCCCTGGTCTCGGCCCTGTTCGTCGTCGCCTATCTGGGCTGGCTGCCGTTCGGCGGCGCCGGCGTGCAGGCGCGTGTGCTGGCCCACCTGGCCACCATCTGTGCCGGCGCGCTGGGCTGGATGCTGCTTGCCATGCTGGGCCTGCTGCGGCAGCCGGCCCGCGCGCGCCGCATCCGGCAGTCCTTGCTGGGAATTTCGGCGCTGGTGCTGCTGGCGGGATGGGCGCTGGAGCCGATGGCTGCGCTGGCCCTGAGCTCGGTGGTCGCAATCCTGGGCGCAATCGTGGCTCTGGCGGCGTGCGTGCGCAGCGCCCGGCGCGGCGACCGGCTGGCATGGCTGGCAGTGTGGGGTGTGGCTTTCATGCTGGTGGCCCTGTCCGGCCTGAGCTGGATTGCGCTGGACCGCGACCACGTGGGCTGGCCGGTCCACGCGGTCAGCGCTGTGGCGGCGACGGCTTACCTGACCAGCATGGCGCTGGCGCTATGGGCCCGATATTCGTATCTGATCGAGCTGCGCGAAGTGATGTCGCAGGGACCGAGCTACGACCCGGTGACGCGGATGCGCTCGCATGCCGAAACCGGACAGCTGGTGGGCGCCGTGTTCAAGTCCGCCGGGGGCGAGACCCGGCCGGTCGGCGTGATCGTGATTTCGATCGGCAACCTGTATGGGCTGGAGCGGCTGCACGGCCGCGGCGCGGTGAACCATGCGCTGTTCGTCTGCGCCAGCCGTCTGCGGCGCAGCGTCGCGGCGGACGTGGAGATGGGCCGCCTCGGCGAAGACGGTTTCCTGCTGCTGGTCCGCAATTCGGAAGACCCGGTGCGGCTGGTCGAGATGGCGCGCCAGGTGGCCGGGCGCCTGCTGCGGCCGGTGTCGCTGGGCAGCTCGGCCGATCCGTCGGCGCCCGAAGCCAGGCGCGGCGGCTGGACCGCGGAAGTCGGGGTCGGTGTGCTGGCGGCGGCAACGCCGCAGATGCGTCCGTCCGCCGCCGTGAGCATGGCCCGCGACATGTCCCGCACCGCCTGGAGCTACAGCAGCCGGATCGCCTGGTTCGACCGCGACGTCCGCCAGATCGCGGAACTGCCGCTCACCGACGTGCGCTGAAGCGTCGGGTCGGCGGCATCCGCCCGTGGCGCGGCTGAACGCCCATAATTGCGGGCTTTGAGTTTCCACCGTCTTGCCGTCCCTGAACATCACCTTTCCCGAAGCCCTGCCGGTCTCCGCGCGGCGCGACGAGATTTCGGCCGCGATCGCGGCGAACCAGGTGGTCATCGTCTGCGGCGAAACCGGGTCCGGCAAGACCACGCAGCTGCCCAAGATCGCGCTGCAAATGGGGCGCGGCAAGCTGAACTACGCGGCTGGCCAGGGCCGCCTGATCGGCCACACCCAGCCGCGCCGGATCGCTGCGTCGAGTGTCGCCAAGCGCATCGCCGAGGAACTGAAAACGCCGCTGGGCGAGGTGGTCGGCTACAAGGTGCGCTTCCAGGACCGGCTCTCGCGCGACGCCTCGGTCAAGCTGATGACCGACGGCATCCTGCTGGCCGAAACCCAGACCGATCCGCTGCTCAAGGCCTACGACACGATCATCATCGACGAGGCCCACGAGCGCTCGCTCAACATCGACTTCCTGCTCGGCTACCTGCGCCAGATCCTGCCGCGCCGACCCGACCTCAAGGTGATCGTGACGTCGGCCACGATCGACGCGGACCGCTTCGCGCAGCACTTCGCCAGTGCGAAAGGCCCCGCTCCCATCCTGTATGTTTCCGGACGGATGTTCCCAGTAGAGCAGCGCTGGCGCCCGTTCGAGGAAACGCGTGACTACGACCTGAACAGCGCCATCGCCGATGCGGTGGACGAACTGTGGCAGGGCAACGCGCCCGGAGACATCCTGGTGTTCCTGCCCGGCGAGCGCGAGATCCGCGAGGCGGCCGACCACCTGCGAAAGCACCTCAGCCACAACGTGATGACGCGCAATGCCGAAGTGCTGCCACTGTTCGCGCGGCTGTCGCAGGCCGAGCAGGACCGCATCTTCGACAGCCACGGTGGACGACGCATTGTGCTGGCGACCAACGTCGCGGAGACCTCGCTCACGGTGCCTGGCATCCGCTACGTCGTCGACAGCGGCACGGCGCGCATCAAGCGCTACAGCTTCCGCAGCAAGGTGGAGCAGTTGCTGGTCGAGCCGGTCAGCCAGTCGTCGGCGAACCAGCGGGCCGGGCGTTGTGGCCGGGTTGCCGATGGCATCTGCATCCGGCTGTACGACGAGAAGGACTTCGCTTCGCGGCCGCGCTTCACCGACCCCGAAATCCTGCGTTCGTCGCTGGCCGGCGTGATCCTGCGGATGAAGGCGCTGCACCTGGGCATGGTGGAGGAGTTCCCCTTCATCGAGCGGCCGCAGGGCCGGGCGATCGCCGACGGCTACCAGCTGCTCAACGAACTGGGGGCGGTGGATGACAGCAACGAGCTGACCCGGCTCGGCCAGGAGCTGGCCCGGCTGCCGCTGGACCCGCGGGTCGGCCGCATGATCATCGAGGCCCGTGAGCGCCATGCGCTGGACGAAGTGCTGGTGATCGCGTCGGCGCTGTCGGTGCAGGACGTGCGCGACCGGCCGATGGAAATGCAGACCCAGGCCGACCAGCAGCACGCCAAGTTCGACGACGAGAAGAGCGAATTCTCGGGCTACCTGAAACTGTGGCAGTGGATTCACGATGCGCGAGGCGGAAAACATGAGGGCGCACATGGCGCGCCGGACAACACACACAAGCTGTCGAACCGGCAATACGAGCAACTGCTGCGACAGAACTTCATCAACCTCCGCCGGGTGCGCGAGTGGCGGGACATCCACAGCCAGCTGCACACCGTCGTTGCCGAGCACAAGTGGAAGATGAACACGCAGCCAGCCAGCTACGAGCAGCTTCACAAGGCGATGCTGTCGGGCCTGCTTGGCAACGTCGGCTGGAAGCTGGAGGACACTGCGAACCCCGCGACCGGTGCCCGCCCAGGCGGCTCAGGCCAGGA
>JANXVP010000331.1 GCA_025351615.1 Ramlibacter sp.
ATCGCCGGCAGGTCGTACTCGACCATCTTCTCGTAGATCGGGTACCAGAGGCGGTCGGTCAGGGGCGGCGAAGTCCAGTGGCCGCCCGACGGATCGGGGTTCAGGTTGATGCCGACGTTGCCCAATTCCTTGACGCATCTCTCCAGCTCGGGGATACACGTCGCAGGGTCCACGCCCGGACTTTGCGGCAGCATGGCCACCGGCACAAAATGGTCGGGGAAGAGCTGGCTGACCCGGTAGCACAGCTCGTTGCAGATCGCGGCCCAGGTCGACGACACGTTGAAGTCGCCGATGTGGTGCGCCATGTAGCTGGCGCGCGGCGAGAACAGCGTGATGTCGCTGCCGCGCTCGTTCATCAGGCGCAGCTGGTTGGTCGCGATGCTCTCGCGCAGCTCGTCGTCGCTGATTTTCAGGTCCCAGGCGCGCGGCATCACCGACGCGTCCTTGATGCCGGCGATCTGCTGGTTGCGCCATTTCTCCAGCGCGGGCGGCGCCGTCGTGTAGTGGCCATGGCAGTCGATGATCAGGCTCATTGCTGGTTCCTTGCGGATGGATGGTGTTGCGGCAACGGCGTCAGGCCGGCTCCATGCCGTGCAGGCGCTTGGTCGCGGCGGCCTCGGGCGAGGCCATGAAATCGAGTAGCGCCCGCACTGCGTCGGCTTGCTGCGAAGCGGCGCAGACGCCGCCGGAAAATGTGGTGGTGATCTGGACCGCGTCCGGAAGCGGCCCGATCACGTCGATGTCTTCGAGATGCATCAGCTCGCTCAGCTGCTGGAAGCCCAGCGCGACCTCGCCGCGCGCGACCAGTGCGCCCACCGGCATGCCGGGCGGCGCCTGCACGGTGCGCTGCCGGACGGCGTCGGCAATGCCCCAGCGCTCGAACAGCTGCGTCAGCGCGACACCGCTCGGCCCCGTGGAGTAGCCGATGCTCTTCGCGCCTTGCACCGTGCGTTTCAGCGCTTCCTCGGAACCGATATCCGGCCGCGCGGCACCGGCTCTCACGGCAACCGCGACGCCCGAATGCACCAGGTCGACTTTGCTTCCGGCGAGCAGGTGGCCGGCGGCGAGCAGCTTGTCGATCGCATCGGACGCCAGCACCACCACGTCGAACGGTTCGCCGGCCTGCACCCGCTTTGCCGCGTCGACGCCACCGACCGACTCCATTGCCACGCTGCGGCCGGTTCGCTTCTGGTAGGCGGCCAACAGCTCCGCCAGCAGCTGGCGCGTGGCCATCGACGAAATACCGCGGATCGGTGCGCTCACGAGCGGTGCCCGGCTGGGCCTCGGAACGGGAGATGACTGGAACACGAAGGCATGGCGCGATTCTCGGCTTCTCCCAGGAGGCAGCCAAGGTCAGCCGCCCACTAGCAGCTATAGCATTCCAGCATAATTGGGTCTGGGCTATTCAATCAGCCCGCTCCTTCCCTTGGATCTCAAGCAACTGGAATATTTTGTCCGTGTGGCCGAGCTCGGCAGCTTTACCCGCGCCGGGATCGCCCTGGGCGTGGCGCAGCCGGCACTGAGCCGCCAGGTGCGCCTGCTCGAGGTCGAGCTGCGGCAGAACCTGCTCGTGCGCAACGGCCGTGGCGCGCTGCCCACCGAAGCCGGCAAGCTGTTGCTGGAACACGGGCGCGGCATCCTGCACCAGGTCGAGCGCGCGCGCGAGGAGTTGGGCCGCATCCGGGGCGCGCTGGCCGGCCGCGTCGCCATCGGGTTGCCGCCGAGCCTGTCCAAGGTGCTGGCCGTGCCATTGATCCGCGAGTTCCGGCGGCGCATGCCGCAAGCGACGCTGTCGATCAGCGAAGGCCTGTCCCTCAGCATGAACGAATCGCTCGCCAGCGGGCGGCTCGACATCGCGCTGCTCTACAACGCCACCTCGTCGGCCGAGGTCGAGGTGATCCCCTTGCTCGAAGAAGCGCTGTTCCTGGTGCAGCGCAAGCCGGCCGGGCCGGCGACCAGGACCCGCCCGGCCGCAGTGCCGCTGCGCGAAGTGGCAAACCTGCCGCTGGTGATCCCGACCCGGCCCAACGCCATCCGCATGCTGGTCGAGGCGGAAATGGCGAACCAGGGCTGCCACCCGACCATTGCGCTCGAGATCGACGGCGTCGCCGCCATCCTCGATCTGGTGGCGGACGGGGCCGGCAGCGCAGTGCTGTCGCGGCACGCGGTCGAGACGTCGGCCCGGCCCAAGGCCTTCGTGATGCGCGTCATCGGCAAGCCGCCGCTGCGCAGCAAACTGTCGGTCGCAGTCAGCGCGCAACGGCCCGCCACCCTGACCCAGAAGGCGATGCTGGAACTGATCCAGGCCACCGCGCGAACCCTGCTGGAACCGCATTCGACATGAAGCTTTCATCCGATGCCTGGCGACCCTGCTGGCCGCCACGTTGCTCGGGCCGCTGGCAAGCAGAAGCGCGCAGATCAACCAGTCGCTCAATTCGCAGGACCTCAAGACGCAATTCAATGCGGCAGGCGCCGTTGCCGCGCCCACGATGCCACAAGCATTCGGCGCCCACATCGCCAGGGAAATCGCGCGCTGGTAGCCGGTGGTCGCGGTAGGGTGGGCGCAGGGCAATTCGCGGTCGTTACACCGGCTGCGTCACATTGATCCGGGCGATGCGGCAGCGGCTGCCTGCATCGGATCACGCCCGCGAGCGTGCCCGGAAAACACCCCATTCCCCGACGCCGCTGCTACTTCTTCGGCGGTAGCTGGGCGATCAACCGGTCCGCGTAATCCTGCCAACGCGCATCCTTCGCGATGTCCTTGAACACGCCGTCACGCGCGCGCTCGGACACCCCCTGCTGCTTGTCGGCAATCGCCGTCGCCATCCAGGGTTCGAAGCCGGCCTCAAACACCGTGCGGGCGGCCTCGCGCATCTCCTCGGCCCGACGCTTGCCGTGCTGCACCACCCGGCTGAAAAAATAGCTGCCCTGCTGCTGCCAGTCGATCGCCGGAAAGGTCTCCTGCAGCGACGCCAGCAGATGCTCTTCGACGCCATAGCGCCGCGCAGTCGTGTAGCTTTCGATCACCAGCGCTTCCAGGCCCTTGATCATCACGCTGCGGCACATCTTGATGGCGCTGGCGACGCCGAGCTTGTCGCTCACCGCTTTGGCGTCCATGCCCCAGCCTGCCAGCAGCGTCGCCAAAGCCGCGGCCTGGGTGCCGCCAAGCAATATCGGAACGCGGATGCCGTAGGGCGGAACCGACGTCATCACGCCCGCCTCCACATAGTCGGCGCCACGCGCGTCGATCACCGCCGCCGACTGCTGCTTGGTGCCGGGCGACGCAGAATTGAAGTCGAGGAAAACGCTGCCGGCCCGGATGAACTGCGCGGCGTCCTGCGCCACGGCCAGCGTGTTCGATGCGGTGACGGCGGAGATGACGAGGTCGCTCGCTTCACACAGTTCCCGCATCGATCCGTAGGCAGTCACGCCATGAATGGACGCATGATCGAGCTGCGCGTCACGGGTGACGGGATCGGCGAACTTCAGGTCCCAGGCGCCGCTCGCGAGCACACCCGGCTTGTCCTTCAGGCCGATGCTGAAGATCCGGCCGACTTCGCCATAGCCGATCAGGCCGATACGCTGCACTTTCATCTCGCTCTCCTTCGCCCGCGCGACAGCGCGGTGTTACTGACGCGGAATTCTGG
>JANXVP010000370.1 GCA_025351615.1 Ramlibacter sp.
GCCTGGCCGCCAGCATGGGCCAGCCCTTCGTCATCGAGAACAAGCCCGGCGCCGGCACCAACATCGCCGTCAAGTCGGTGATCGATGCACCGCCGGATGGCTACACATTGCTGATGGCAGCCAACGCGCTGGCCGCCAACATGGCGTTGTACCAGCCTGCGCCGTTCGACGCCGAGAAGGAATTGGTGCCGGTCGCATTGGTGGGAAGGGTGCCGGTAGTGATCGCGGCCAACGCGAGTGCGCCGTACTCGACCGTGGCGCAATTGATTGCCGCAGCCAAAGCCAATCCTGGCTTGGTTGCCTTTGCCACGCCGGGCAACGGTTCGACGCCGCACATGGCGGCGGAGCTGTTCGCGCGTGCGGCGGGCATCTCGCTGCTGCACGTTCCCTACCGCGGCGGCGCCCAGGCCATCACCGACGTGATCGGCGGCCAGGTGCCGCTGCTGGCGATGAACGCGCTGGAGGTGAAGCCTCAGGTCGTCAGCGGCAAGCTGAAGGTGCTGGCCGTCCTGAGCCCGCAGCGCTCGCCGATTTTCCCCGACGCGCCGACCATCGCCGAATCTGGCTTCAAGGGGTTCGAGGCCTCGGTCTGGTACGCGCTGATGGCGCCTGCGGGCACGCCCAGGCCGGTCATCGACCGGCTGCACGCCGAGGTGCAGAAGGCGCTGCAGACGCGGCAAGTGAGCGAACGCATGAGCTCGGTCGGCGGCGAAGTCATTCCGGGCAGCCAGGCCATGATGGCTGCTCTGCTTCATGCCGAACGCCAGCGCTACGAGAAGCTGGTGCACGACGCCAACATCAAACCCGACTGAGTTAAATCAGTTGAGGACAGAGCGAACCGCTACGCGTCATCGGTCTGTCCCGCAAGGAAACCAATGCTATTCACCAAGACCCCCGGCTGGCTGGACTGGTACGCTGGGCCCAGCAAGCCACGGTTCAAGCTGCCACCGGGCAGTGTCGACGCCCACTGCCATGTCTTCGGCCCGGGTCGGGAATTTCCGTTCGCACCGGAGCGCAAATACACGCCCTGCGACGCATCGAAGGAGCAGTTGTTCGCCTTGCGCGACCACCTCGGCTTCGCCAGGAACGTGATCGTGCAGGCGACCTGCCACGGCGCCGACAACAGCGCGTTGCTCGACGCGCTGCAGCATGCCGACAATCGGGCCCGAGGTGTCGTCACACTGAAGCGCAGCGTGACGGACCGGCAACTCACGGACTTGCATGCCGCCGGCGTGCGTGGCGTGCGCTTCAACTTCGTCAGGCGGCTGGTGGATTTCACGCCCAGGGACGAACTGATGGAGATCGCGGCACGCATCGCGCCGCTGGGCTGGCATGTTGTCATCTATTTTGAGGCGGTGGATCTGCCCGAGCTGTGGGACTTCTTCACCGCGCTGCCGACCACGGTGGTGGTCGACCATATGGGCCGCCCCGACGTCCGCCTGCCGGTGGACGGTCCGCAGTTCGAGCTGTTCATCCAATTCATGCGGGAGTACCCGAACGTCTGGTCGAAGGTAAGCTGCCCGGAGCGGCTGAGTGTCAGCGGACCGCCGGCCCTGAATGGCGAACGCAATGCCTATCGCGACGTTGTGCCTTTCGCCCGGCGCATCGTCGAAACCTTTCCCGACCGGGTACTCTGGGGCACCGACTGGCCGCACCCGAACCTGAAGGACCACATGCCGGACGATGGCCTGCTGGTGGATTTCATTCCCCACATCGCCACCACGGCTGAACTGCAGCGCAAGCTGCTGGTGGACAATCCGGCGCTCCTGTACTGGGCTGAAGGAAAATAATGCCGCTCGACAAACCTTACCTGGACGTGCCTGGCACGACGATCTTCGACGCGGAACAGTCGCGGCGGGGCTATCACCTGAACCAGTTCTGCATGTCGCTGATGAAGGCCGACAACCGGGAACGCTTCAAGGCCGGTGAAAGGGCTTACCTGGACGAGTGGCCGATGACCGAGGAGCAGAAGCAGGCGGTACTGGCGCAAGACCTGAACCGATGCATCTCGCTGGGAGGCAACATCTACTTCCTGGCCAAGCTGGGCGCCACCCATGGCAAGAGCTTCCAGCAGATGGCCGGCAGCATGACGGGCATGAGCGAAGAGCAATACCGCAACATGATGATCGCCGGCGGCCGTTCGGTTGAAGGCAACCGGCACACCGGGGAGGACGGCAGCGCGCAGGCGCACCGCCAGCCGCAGGGCTCGTCGGACAAGAAAGGCCTCTGACATGGCAAGAATCACCGCCAGCGTCTATACCTCCCACGTGCCCGCGATCGGAGCGGCGCTGGATGGCGGCAAGACGCAGGAGCCGTACTGGCAGAAAGTGTTCCAGGGCT
>JANXVP010000384.1 GCA_025351615.1 Ramlibacter sp.
GCAGGAAGGAACCGTTCCAGACTGCATCGGGATTGACCCGGGTCCTGGTACTGAAGGCATCCGACACCTGCGAGGCCATCAGCGACAGCCGGCCGGGAACGACCTGGCCAAAGCCTTCGGTGTGCGCGTCCTGGCTGTTGACGACGGTGTCCAGCGCCAGCTTCAGGCGACGCGTCTCCAGCTCGGTGTTGATGATGCCGTCGCGCGCCTTGACGTCGAGAACGGCGGCCTCTGGCCTGGCGAGCACGTCCTTGACGCCCCGGGTGAAGGCGACCAGGAAGGCCTTCACCTGCGCCGGATGCTCCTTGAGAAACTTCGGGTTGACGATGACGACGTTGCCATAGAGCTTCACCCCGTAGGTCGGATAGGGCAGGATCACCACATCGTCGGCTTTCACACCGCGTGCTTCCAGGTTCAACAGCGACGTGAACGTGAAGCCGGTGATGGCGTCCACGTCGCCGCGCGCCAGCATGGTTTCGCGCAGTGGCGGATCCATTGAAATCCAGGTCACCGCACCGACGCCGTTGGCCTTCTGGAAGATCGGAAACGAGCGGCGTCCGGCATCGAACACCGGGGCGCCGAGCTTTTTGCCGGCCAGGTCGGCGGGACTTTTGATGCCGGATTTCTTCAGCGCCATGACGGACGCCGGCGTATTGTTGTAGACCATCATCACGGCGACCGGCTTGTTGGGCGCATCCGGGTTGTTGCCGTGGAATTCCATCAGCGCAGCCAGGTCGGCGAAACCCAGGTCATAGGTTCCGGAAGCAACTCGCGTCACGGCACCGCCCGAGCCGTTGCCCGCGTCGATGGTGACGTCAAGCCCGGCCTGCCCGAAATAGCCTTTGGCGGCCGGTGTCAGGAACAAGGCCGCCGGGCCCTCGAAGCGCCAGTCCAGCTGGAATTTGATCGGAGTGAGCTGGGCGCTGGCGGATCCGGCGAACACTACCGCCAGTGCCAGTGCGGCAGCATGTGCAAGAACTCTTTTTTTCATGGACTTTCCGTGTTGTAGAGAGGGAACGCAGGCTTGAAAGCAAAAACGGTGCCGCGCCGGCCACAAGTCACTGCGGAGGTAGGGATTGTCCGACGCGGGGACGCGACAAGGGCGCACCGTGTGATCGTCGGGCGACTACGCGGCAGCAACCTGCCCCACACGATATTCCTTGCACCGGCCGCCCAACGCGGCGGGTGGTCGGAACCGCGAGGGCCGGCCCGCTATCAACAACGTGCCGTTCGCGGCTTTAGGAGTGCAACATGGGTCTGATCCTCTGGTTAATCGTAGGCGGTATCGTCGGCTGGCTCGCCAGCATGATCATGAAGACGGATGGTCAGCAAGGCATCCTGCTGAACGTGGTGGTCGGCATCGTGGGTGCTTTCATCGGCGGCTGGCTGATCTCGCCGCTGGTGGGCATGGGCACCATCAATTCCGGTTTCAGCATCGGTTCGGTTGTGGTCTCGCTGATCGGCGCCATCATTCTGCTGGCAATTGTCAACCTGTTCCGTCGCGGCCGCGTCCGTTAACAGCAAAAGGCTGCAAAGCCGGTCAAACGAGAAATACGGGCTTTCGCCCGATCCAGGGAGGGCACGAGGCGCTATTGCCAAGATAGCACCCGTGCCTTTTTTTCGTGGGGAGGCATCCAATGGCTTAGATTCGGGGACTGGTTGCGGCGCAACATTCCACGAGATCTCCATGTTCAGACGCTCTCTTTTCGCTGTACTTGCGCTTGCTGCCCTGGCTGCCGCCTCAGGGCCCGTTCTGGCGGCCTGGCCCGACAAACCGATCCGCCTCATCGTACCTTCCGCTCCTGGCGGCGCTCCTGACGCGCTGATGCGGGCGCTGGGCCAGCAACTGTCGCTGCAGCTGGGCGTTCCGGTCGTGATCGACAACAAGCCCGGCGGCTCCTATGTCATCGGCACGCTGGACCTGGTGAAATCCGCACCCGACGGCTACACGCTGGCTTACGGCAACATCGTTTCGCTGGCGACCAACAAGTCACTGTTGCCGTCGGTTCCCTATGACATCGACAAGGACCTGACGCTGGTGTCGAACGCACTGCGCCTGTCCAACCTGATGATCGTCAACAACGAGCTGCCGGTGCGGACTGTGCCCGAACTGATCGCCTATGCGAAGAAGAATCCCGGCAAGCTGGCCTATGCCTCGGACGGCAACGGCACCACGGCCCACCTCGGGGTGGAGCTGTTCAAGGCCATGGCCGGCATCCATATGCTGCACGTTCCTTACCGGGCCGCAACGACGGCGGTGACCGACCTGATCGGCGGCGGCATCCAGCTCATGATGGTGAACACGCCGGTGTCGGGCCCGCTGGCCCAGGCCGGCAAGGTGCGCGCAATCGGAATTTCGTCGCCACAGCGCCTGCCCGCCTACCCCGACATCCCGACCATCGCCGAATCCGGTCTTCCAGGGTTCGAGGTGACGGCCTGGGGCGGCATCATCGGTCCGGCCAGCATGCCAAAGGAGATCGTCAACCGCCTGAACGCCGAAATTCGTACCGCACTCGCCAGCGCGGCTGTGCGTGACCGGTTCAAGACGCTGGGCGCAGAGCCCGCGCCCAGCACTCCCGAAGAGTTCCTGGAGCTGTCGCGCCGCGAGACCGTGAAGTGGGCGAAGATCGTCAAGTTCTCCGGCGCACGAATCGATTGATGTGCGCCGACTGGCTCTCTTGATGACGGACTCCTGATGCAGCAAGAATTCGACCTCCTGATCCGCAACGCCAGCATCGTCGACGGCACGGGCGCCCTGCGCTATCCGGGCGACATCGGCATCCGCGGCGACCGCATCGCCCGCATCGGCGACCTGGTGGCGGCCAGCGGCGCGCTTGAAATCGACCTCGGCGGCCGCATCGCCGCCCCCGGCTTCATCGACGCCCACACCCATGACGACCGGCTGATGCTGTCCAGCCCCGACATGGCGCCCAAAGTCAGCCAGGGCATCACGACCGTGGTCGCGGGCAACTGCGGCATCTCGCTGGCGCCGATGCCGCGCCCGATTCCGCAGCCGGTCACGCCGCCGCTGAACCTGCTCGACGAAGAGGGCGGATGGTTTTTGTTCCCGACCTTTGCGTCCTATGTCGCCCGGCTGCGCGAAACGCCGCCGGCGACCAACTGCGCCCTGTTGGTGGGCCACACCACGCTGCGCGTCGCGACGGTCGACGATCTCGGCGCGCCCGCGTCGCCCGGCCAGATCGGCCAGATGCGCGCGCTGGTGCGCGAAGCGATGGAAGCGGGTGCGGTCGGCGTTTCGACCGGCCTGTTCTACGAGCCTTCTGTGGCTGCGCCGACCGAGGAAGTGATATCCGTCTGCCAGCCGCTGCCGGAATTCCATGGTGTCTATTGCACCCACATGCGCGACGAAGCCGACCGCGTGATCGATTCGCTGGAGGAGACCTTTCGCATCGGGCGCGAAGTCGGCGTGCCGGTGGTGATCTCGCACCTCAAGGTGGTCGGCCCGGCCAACCACGGTCGCTCGCAGGAAGCGCTGACCTTCATCGAGAAGAACATGGACAGCCAGCCGATCTGCATCGACTGCTATCCCTACACCGCGGGCTCCACCATCCTGTCGGCCGATCGCGCCGCCACGTCCTCGCGCGTCATCGTCAGCTGGTCGAAGCCGTTGCCGCAGTACGCCGGCCGGAACCTGGACGCCATCGCCGCCGAGATGGGCGTGGAGCAGGACGAGGCGATCCGGCGCCTGAGCCCGGCCGGCGGCATCTACTTCCGGCTGGACGAGGCCGATGTGCAGACCATCCTTAAGCACGACAAAGTGATGATCGGCTCGGACGGCCTGCCGCACGACGCCTCGCCGCACCCGCGCCTGTGGGGCAGCTTTCCCCGCGTGTTGGGCCACTACGGCCGCTTGCTCGGCCTGTTTCCGCTGGAGACCGCCGTGTACAAGATGACCGGCCTGACGGCGAAAAACTTCGGCTTGAAGGACCGCGGCGTGCTGCGCGAAGGCGCCTATGCCGACATCACGCTGTTCAACGCCGACACCATCGACTCGGCCGCGACCTACGAGGCGCCGATCGCCCCGGCGCTGGGCATCGAGGCCGTGATCGTCAACGGCGTTGCGGTGTGGCAGCACGGCCGCCCGACCGGCGCGCGGCCGGGCCGGGTGCTGGCGCGCGAACCGCAGCCGGCGGGCGACTGACATGGCAACGCTGGGCCAGCTGGAAACCCCGGCACTGCTGCTCGACGAAGCGGTGATGGACCGCAACATCGAGCGGATGCGCGGCCGGCTGCGCCAACTCGGGGTCGCCTTCCGGCCGCACGTCAAGACCTGCAAGGCGATCGACGTGGCGCGCCGGCTGATGGAAACGCCGCAGGGACCGATCACGGTGTCGACCCTGCTGGAAGCGGACTACTTCGCCGACCACGGCGTCACGGACATCCTGTACGCGGTCTGCATCGCACCGAACAAGCTCGATCACGTCGCGGCGCTGCAGGCGCGGGGCGTGCGGCTGACGCTGATCCTGGACAGCATGGAAACCGCGCGGCTGCTGGCGGCCCGCCGCAAGCAGCAGGGCAGCCGGTACCAGGTGCTGATCGAGATCGATTCTGATGGCCACCGTTCGGGCATCAAACCCGATGCTGCGGCCCTGCTCGAGATCGGCCGCTACCTTGAAGATGAGGGC